>WFQA01000285.1 GCA_015487255.1 Paracoccaceae bacterium
GCAAATGTAGCACGATATTGACATTAGTCATTGGAATTACACTTAGAACTCTATGTAAATTTTCTGGTATTTTGCGATACTAGGTGAGCTATGACTGAATCTGGTGTTTGAGTATTTGAAGGTTGGCGGCGCATCTGGTTGATTTGTTGTTGTGAGACAGCAGCCCAACCAAAGGAGATACACTACCATGGAAACGAGTAACATTGTTGATTTAGCGCGTCGAGAGGAGTTGACGGACGCACTGACGGATTTGTTGAGAACAGGAGCACAGCAATTGATCGCGACCGCAAAGGGATCCCGGACGGGCCGGCCTCATTCGTGCTGGATCTCAACCAAAAGCAGCCAAACGTTGTAAATGTGTTGCAAATACGAAAAAGGGTGATCCGATTGGATTGCAGATTTTACTTTAAAGCCAAGTGGTTAATTGGCTCCGGCGGTAGGGATCGAACCTACGACAAATTGATTAACAGTCAACTGCTCTACCACTGAGCTACGCCGGAACAGGCCGCTTATTGGCGGTGGTGTAGGCGATATAGCAAAGCCGGTTTGGGCCATCAAGCGGATAATCGCAGCCCGGGCAAATTTAGTGCGGAAAGTATATGCCGGCTTCCGGCCCTAGCCCGCAGCCTTAAACCGGGCGGTAAAGCGCAGCGGGCCTGTGCAGCGCACCAAGCCACGGCCATGCAGGTCTATCAGGTGAGAGAACACATTGCGCGCCGCCAACGGCAGCAGATGCGAATCAACACCGGCATAAACCCGCGCTGTGATTTCTGGAATCGTGCCTTCAGGCAGGAATGCCAAAATTTGCGCCTCGCGCATCTGCCGGTGCTTTAGCTGGTAATCCAGCATCTTGTGCGCCTCGGGCAATGGTGCGCCGTGGCCGGGGTAATATAACCCCTCCCTGCGCCCTCGCAGCCTGTGCAGCGAGGCGATGAATTGGGTCAGGTCACCATCGGGCGGCGAGACCAGCGTGGTGGACCAGCCCATCACATGATCCCCGCTGAAAAGCGCGCCATTCCAGGCAAAACACATGTGGTTGGACATATGGCCGGGCGTGTGCAGTGCTTCGACCTGCCAGCCCCTGCCCGAAATTTTATCCCCATCCTTGAGCCGGATATCAGGGGCAAAGCCGGCATCCACCCCCTCGCCGCCTTCCAGCCCGCCGGCCCGGGCAAGCTCCTGCATCACCGCGCTCATCCCCGCCCCGCTGGGGCCAAAGCCCAGCACCGGTGCGCCGGTATCGCGCGAGAGCCGCGCGGCCAGCGGGGTGTGGTCCACATGGGAATGGGTGACGAGAATATGGCTGACCCGCCGCCCCTTCAGCGCCTTTTTCAACGCTTGATAATGCGCCATATCCTCCGGCCCCGGATCAATGACCGCCACCTCCTCTTCCCCCAGAATATAGCTGCGGGTGCCGGTGAAGGTCATCGGGCCGGCATTCGGGGCGGTCACCACCTGCAACCCTTCACCCAGCGGCTCGGCCTCGCCAATCGGTGGTTTGTGGTTGGTGTTGAACATTCGCTTTCCCTTGCGTTGCACGCCCTTGCCGCTTAACGCTTAACCATGAACTTTGGCTGGCTCAAGAGATACATGCCGCGCTCGCTGTTTGGCCGGGCGCTGATTATACTGTTGATGCCGATAATCGTGCTGCAACTGGTGGTCGGGCAGGTATTTATCCAGCGGCATTTTCAATCCGTCACCGAGCAAATGGCCGCTTCGGTGATACTGGAGCTTAAATACGCCATCGAGCAGGTGGCAAGGGCCGAAGACCCGCAAGCGGCGCTGGATGAAATCTCGGTCAATCTCGAAATGCTGCTGCTGCTCAGTGATACTACCCCACCCCTGCCCGCAGACCGCGTGGCGTTTTATGATCTCTCCGGCAAAACCCTCATTCAAGCCCTGCACCGCGATATCAAACAGCCCCTGGCGGTGGACCTGCTAAGCGTGCCCGGTCGGGTGACGCTGAAAATCCAGCTTCCCGAGGGGCAGCTCGAGGCGCTGATTTCGCGCGGGCGGGTGACCGCGATCAACCCGCACCAGTTGCTGGTGCTGATGGTCTTCACCTCGATCATCCTGATGATCATTTCGATCCTGTTTTTGCGCAACCAGATCCGCCCGGTCAACCGCCTTGCCGAAGCCGCCGAGGCCCATGGCAAGGGGCGCGATATACCCGTGCACCCGGTCGGCTCGACCGAGGTGCGCCGCGCCGCGCTGGCCTTTCTGAGCATGCGCAACAAGCTTGAGCGCCAGGTCGAGCAACGCACCCAGATGCTCTCGGGGGTCAGCCACGATCTGCGCACCCCGCTGACAAGGCTGAAATTGGCCGCCGAGCTGCTGGAAGGCGGCGAGGAGCTAAAGCCCGACATCAGGGAAATGGAGCAGATGCTTGACGGTTTTCTCGCTTTTGCCCGTGACAACCAATCCGAGGAGGGCCAGCCGGTGGACCCGATCGCACTGGCCAGAGCGGTGACCCTTAAATATGACGGGGTTGTGGTGCAGGTCACAAAAACCACATCGGATACCGGCAATGTGGTGCTGCGCAAAGAAGCGGTGACCCGGGCGTTGCAAAACCTGTTGGGCAATGCCTGCCGCCATGCCAAAACCGTGCGCTTGCATGTGGTGCTCAGCCAGCGGTTTCTGGAATACCGGGTCGAGGATGACGGCCCCGGCATCGCCCCGGCAGACCGTGAGCGCGCCCTGCAGCCATTTAGCCGGCTGGATGAATCCCGCAGCCACGATACCGGCGGCGGAGTTGGCCTTGGGCTGAGCATCACGCTGGATGTGGCGCGCAGCCATGGCGGCACGCTTGAACTGGGCAAAAGCACCACGCTTGGCGGGCTGAGCGCCAAGATTGTTATCCCGCGATAGGCCTGAAATTGCCCGTATCCGGCCGCGATTTGCCATAATCGCATTGACCCCGCCGGCGCAGGGCGTTAATCAGCCCCCAATGCGGGTGTAGCTCAGTTGGTAGAGCATCAGCTTCCCAAGCTGAATGTCGAGGGTTCGAGCCCCTTCGCCCGCTCCAACTATATATCTCACGGCAGGTTCGCTGCGCTCACGCCTGCGATGGCGCGGCAAACGGTTGCCGGGGTGCGGTCGCACCCTTGAGGGCCAGGGGTCATGCTGTGTTTGGTAGAAATAATTTTATATCTCACGGCAGGTTCGCTGTTTCTAAATATCTCACGGCAGGTTCGCTTCGCTCGCGCCTGCGATGGCGCGGCAAACGGTTGCCGGGGTGCGGTCGCACCCTTGGGTGACCGGCTGTTGGGAGCAGATGAATCACTGCCTCTGAATTATCTCTCGACGCCGTATATTTTGACCATTAAGTTGGCGTGGATTGTTTCCGTCAAAAAAACAAGGTGGCACCGGATGACCCGTAAAACAGCGATAATTACCGGCGCGGCGCGGGGGATCGGGCTGGCCACGGCAAAGCTTTTTCTGGCCGAGGGGCGCAAGGTGGCCATGGTGGACCGGGACGGGGAGGAACTGGCACGCGCCACCAAAGGGCTGAAAAATACGGTGCCGCTGGTTTTTGATATTTCAGACTCCGCGCAAGTGGCGCAAATGGCGGCCGAGGCCACAGCCGCGCTCGGGCGGGTGGATGCATTGGTCAACAATGCCGCGGTGGCTGATTTTGGCCCGATCGAGACCACCGGTTTTGCCCGCTGGCGGCGGGTGATGGAAACCAATCTCGACGGGGTGTTTCTGTGTTCACAAGCGCTCACCCCGGCCTTGAAGGCCAGCAAGGGGTGTATCGTCAATATTGCCAGCATTTCGGGGCTGCGCGCCTCGACCCTGCGGGTGGCTTATGGCACCTCGAAAGCGGCGGTCATTCACCTGACCAGGCAATACGCAGCCGAGTTGGGGGAATATGGTATCCGGGTAAATTGCGTTGCCCCCGGCCCGGTGCGCACCAAGCTGGCCATGGCGGTGCACACGCCCGATATCATCACCGCCTATCATGATGCGATACCGCTCAACCGCTATGGCAGCGAGGGTGAGCTTGCCGCGGTGATCGGCTTTTTGTGTTCCGACAGTGCCAGCTATGTAACCGGGCAGGTCATCGCCGCTGATGGCGGGTTTGAAAGCACCGGCATCGGCCTGCCCTCATTGCGGCAATAAGCGCTTAGCCTTCACCCTGCATTTCTTTCATGGTCTGGGCATAGCCACCTGCGGCCACATAATCCTTTTCAGCCTGAGTGGAAAGCCGCCCCAGCGCTTTGTTACGGTAAGGAAACCGCCCGAATTTGCGAATAACCGCCCGATGCGCCGCCGGGTGCAAAAACCGCCCCTCACCGCTCATGTTCTGCTTATACATGCGCATGCAGGTGTCTTGGTCGGCCAGCACTTCGGAATGCATCAGGGGCAGGTAGAAAAACTGCCGCATCGGTTCCCCGATCTCCAGATCCTGCCCGGCGAATATCGCCCGTTTGGCGATGCAGCGCGCTTTGTTGTCGGTAGCAAATGAATCCCCCGAGCCGCGAAACATATTGCGCGGAAACTGGTCTATCGCGATCAGCATCGCCAATGTGCCCTTGGCATTGACCGCCCAGCTATCATAATCACCGGCGCGAGCCTCGTGCCAGAAATCGAGATAGCGGTCGCGGATTTTCTGGTCGAGGTCCTTGTCAACTACATACCAGCCCGCCGGCCCGACCTCCTCCTGCCAGAAAGAGATGATTTCATCAGGTGTGATCGCCATTGCCTGCTCCC
>WFQA01000286.1 GCA_015487255.1 Paracoccaceae bacterium
GGGGTAAGGATGGTATAAATGCTTGTGAACATGGCCCAATTTGGGGGCAACCCCCTTGGCCAATCTATCTCAGGCTAACAATTCTTATTAATTTCCGGCGAGCTCGCCAGGGATAGAATATGGCTATGATTGACGAAACATAGTTTTAGGTAAATAGTAACAGTTTAAAAAGAGATATATAATTATGAACAAAGTCAATGCCCTTCCCGAAACGAGTTTTGAGCACCTGCGCCAAACCAACCTTGGCCGGCTGATCGAAGACCTTCACTTCTATTTTGACAGCCAAGCCTTGCAATACCTGCACGACTCCGGGTTTCCGGCCATTAAATCAGCCGACGCCCATGTTATGCGGACGATGCGGATTGAGGGCTCGCGCGTAACCGATATGGCCCGCCAGGCGGGGATTTCAAAGCAGGCCATGAGCAAGCTGGTATCTGCTTTTGTGCAACAGGGCTATTTAACATGGGAAGTTGACCCAAATGACAAGCGCAACCGGTTTGCCTATGTCACTAAAGAGGGCGAAAACCTTTTGGCAAACGGAATCACAGCCCTTCAACGGGCCGAACAGGATATCGCGGATGTGATCGGGGATTCGGATTTGGAAACTCTCCGGCAGATATTGCTGAAAGTCAAACACGCCAAACGCATTCGGCAAACCACAGCCGTAACTCATCAGCAAAAAAGACGCGTATAGGCTTACCCTCTACGGTCAATAATATTGACCGTAAGTGATCAGCCTGCTAAGCTATGAATAATATTACACATTTTTGGGAGTTCCCCTATGGGCAGCGATATTGTTGGCATTGACCACCTCATGCTTTCAGTGCGCAATAGCGCTGACGCCGCAGCTGTTTTTGCGCGCATGGGGTTCTCCACCACCCCGCGCGGCCAGTTGCCCGGCATGAGCAACCGGCTGATATGTTTTGCAAACCCCCACAAGAATGTGCCCAACTTTGTTGAGATGATGTCTCTGGATGATCCGTCTCTTGCACCGCCTTCAATGGCACAGGCGCTCAAAACCCCCGATCAACCCGTTTTGCTGGTGGCGGCCAGCGACAATGCGCAATCGACCCATGCCCGGCTCGTCCAGAACGGGCTTGACTCTGCGCCGGTCATCGATGGTGGGAGAGACTGGACCCTGCCCGGTGGGGAGGTGATAGATTTGGCGTTTTCGATTGTTTTACCCACCCCTGGCCCCGCCCCCTTTTACTGGATCGCTTGTGAGCATAAAACCCCGCAGCATTATTTGCGTGATGGCTTCACCACCCACGAAAATACCAGCACGGAACTTAGCAAAATTATCGCCGTGGCCCAAGACCCGGCAGACGCCGCCAAACATTACCAGAAACACTGGTCTGCCAGCGTTTCTGCACCTGAAACAGGGCCGGTTACGGTTTCTTGCGGGCGTGTAGAGTTTCAAATTCATAGTCCGAAAACCTTTTCAGAGGCCTTCCCGACCATCGAATTAACGCGCAAGGAAGACCATATCGTTGGGTTTGCCGCCCGTGTGGCGAATATGGAAAAGGTTAAGGAAATTCTTGATAAAAACGGGTTTTCACCGCAAAAAATTGCGGGCGCACTCCTGCTTAGCCCTGCGCAATGCTGCGGTTGTCTGGTGTTGTTTGAGCCTAATTAACCAAAAATATTTGAAAGGACAGATTATGAGTTCCCCCCTTCCCATGCTGGAAGTCCGGCGTATAGAAGCTGCAATTCTAAAAGAAATTTATGACGTGCTCAAGGAGCGTCATGGTGTCGATGAGGCGAAAGCTGTTTTGACCGAAGCCGTTATAAATTCAGCCATCGCCCAAGGCGAGAGCATTCGTGGCGAGGGTGACGAATTGCCCGATCTTGAAGATTTTGCCGATCTCATTCCACTTTGGGAAGCCGGTGGCGCGCTGGAAGTGGAAATGTTGCATCGAAGCCCTACAAAGCTGGATTTCAACATCCGCCGCTGTAAATTTTCAGAAATGTATGCCGAAATGGGGCTCGAAGAGATCGGGCATCTGCTGTCATGTAATCGGGATGGTGCGCTTTGCACCGGCTATAATCCGGATATTAAATTGACCCGAAGCCAAACCATTATGCAAGGCGCGCCCTATTGTGATTTTCGGTTTACAAAGAGCTAAACGCTTCATTCATCACGGCTTTCCAGTTTTTCGACATTCCGCCGCATTTGGCGTATCACCTTCAAAAATATCTCCAGATCGGCCGGGTCCACACCGGTGATGAGGGTGCGCTCCCTTTCCAGCGCTTCCAGTAAAACTTTGTCATGCAGCGCATAACCCTGCGCATTTAGCCGCCAAATCCTTATTCGTGAATCACTTTTGGAGGCCTCAAACGAAACATGTTTCAGCTCCAGCAATCGTTTCAGCGCCCGACTGGTGCCGGATTTATCCAGCGCCACCACTTCACATATCCGTCGTGCCCGAATTTCCGGCTCAATGGCCAGCATTGAAACAACCCGCCACTCGACAATCCCGATACCAAATTTTTTCAGGTAATGTTTTGAAGCCCCGCGCGACAAAGCATTATTGACCGCAGATAGAAAATACGGCGTATAGGCGGTTATATCTATAATATGCCGCCCCTGAAACATTTTGGTTGGCTTTGAGAGCCGCCCCTCGGGGCATAGCAGAACTGAATCCTCATTGGGAAGGTCAATTTTCTGACGTGTCGATACATTCATTGTTTCACCTGATTTATTCGATATAGCTATATCACAAGCCTATCTGTTTATCAGGGTTTTTTCACAATCCATACCGTTCCAGCGCAGAAAAATATCTGCGCTGGAAAAGGCACATGCCCGCATATAGCGTATTGCATTATACCCAAACGCTCCGATTTCTCATTTTTTAAAGGCAACCGGCAACTTGTCCAATGCATGAATCGCATTGTTGGGGCGCCATTTGGCCTCTCCGGTTAAGGTGATCTGGCCAACCTTTTTTACAATTGATGTCAGCACGGCCCCAACCTCGGCACGGGCCAGAGTTTGCCCAACACAGGTGTGAATGCCGCTTCCCATTGCCAAATGCCCCATCGGCTTGCGAGAAACGTCAAACTTGCTGGCGTTCGGCCATTTTTGCTCATCCGAATTTGCAGCACCCAACACACATAATATTTTGGTCCCCTTTACAATTTCCACCCCCGCAACGCTGGTGTCTTTGTTGGCGGTGCGGCAAAAAGAGTGCACAGGTGAAGTAAAACGCAATACTTCTTCAAAAGCCGGGCGGATCAGCTTTGGATCCTCCTTGAGCTTTTCAAACTGTTCGGGAAAGCTGGCAAGGCACCATAAGGCACTGCCAATACCCGTTACGGTGGTATCCACCCCGGCAGAAAGCAAAGAGCGCACCAGCATCTCGCCTTCTTCTTCAGTGATCTCGCCCGCATCCACCGCTTCAAAAATCGTTGCGGCAAAGCCATCGGTTTTGGTGTTTTTCCGCTGGCATTGCTCGGCGATCCAAGGCACGATATCGGGGCCCATGGCCATGGATTTTTGGCGCAGCTCATTATCTGGCCCAAGCCCGTTAAACACCATGGCACCATAATCGATCAAGGCGCGCTTATTGCTTTTTTTAAGGCCAACCGCCGCGGGGAATACCGATGTTGGAAATGCTTCGGCCAACTCTGCAACGGCTTCAAAGCTGCCCCGCTCCAATAGCGTGTCTATCAAACGGTCCGCCGCGTCCTGAAAGCGCTCTTTTAGCGCACCCGTGGCCTTGGGAGACAAAGCCCGCATCAAGATTTTTCGGGTTTTACTATGATAGGGCGGGTCAGCCTCAACCACAAGGCTTTGCGGCCGCCAGGGCTTTTGCAGATGAAAATCCTGCAACCCAACCCCGCGAGACGACACAAAACGCTCATGATCCGAAAAAACCTCTTGGGTTTCTTCATGTCGGCCACAGGCCAGAATGGAATATTTTGGAATATATACAAACGGGCCTTTGGCACGCAGTTCCGCATAATAGCTATCTGGATCCACCAAGATTTCCGGGTCATATGGGTCCACATCCCAAACCGGAACGCCACCGGGCGGGTCAATTTCCAGATGTCCTTCAATTATACCCATTTCTTCTCTCCTTTGTTTTGTCTATGCCACGCCGAGGCCGATATAGCGGTCAAGAATCTCTGAATTATCCCGCACCTCGCCGGTTGCACCGTGAAACGCAATTTCACCGTTATCCAAAATCAGCAACCGGTCCGAAAAGGCCAATGCCATCTCGGTGTGTTGTTCAACTAGAATGATGGTGTTTTTCCCGTCGGCCAGTTCCTTGAACACCGCCATCAACTGGTCACAAATCACGGGGGCCAGACCCTCAAAAGGCTCGTCCAGCATCACAAAATCAGGCTTTCCCATCAGGGTGCGGACAACAGAAAGCATCTGTTGCTCACCACCGGAAAGCTGCGCGCCTTTATTATTCCGCCGCTCTTTCAGGCGCGGAAAAAGCGCAAAGGCCTCACTTATATCAGCGCGCCCCTTGCTTCCGGCCAACAGGTTTTCTTCCACCGTTAGAGAGGCAAAAATATCGCGGGTTTGAGGCACCAGCCCCAATCCGCGCGCCGAGCGCTGGTGCGCGGGCAGGGTCTCTATCGCTTCGGCGTTCAGCTCGATCGAGCCTGCATGCATATCCGTCAGCCCCATTATGGTGTTGAGCAGGGTGGTCTTGCCCGCACCATTACGGCCGATCACGGCCAGGCGCTCTCCCTTGGCCACAGAAAACGAGAGGGTGTTCAAAATCTGGGTATCGCCGTATCCGGCATTCACATTGGTAAATTTCAGCGCGGTTTCAGTGCTCATGCTGTGCTCCCAGATACAGATCACGCACCTGCTGGTTTTGGCTGATATCTTCAGGGGTGCCTTCGGTTAAAATTGCGCCGTTTACCAGCACCACAATTTTGCTGGCCACCTTGAAAACCAGCTTCATGTCATGCTCGATGATCAAAACCGACAGGTCATCCGGCAGGCGCTCTAAGGCGTCGGTTATCATATGACTATCCGCACTGGGCACCCCGGCGGCGGGTTCGTCCAAAATCAGTATGCGTGGCTTCAGCGCCAGTGTCAGCGCCAATTCAACCAGGCGCTGCTGCCCGTATGCAAGATCGCGCACCGGCGTTTCTTCAAATTTCAGCAGGTTGAACTGCGCAAGTATCTTGCTGATTTCCGCCTCGATTGCGCTAAAGCGCTCGGCACGGCCAAACCAGTGTTGGCTTTTGCCTTCGCGCTCCAGAATGGGCAGGCGGATGTTTTCGCGCACGGTCATGGATTTGAACAAGGTGGTGATCTGAAAGGTTTTTGCCACCCCGGCCTTAACCCGTTTGCTTTCCTTAAACCCCGAAATATCAACCCCGTTCAGCCGCACCGAGCCGCTATCGGGGTGCAATATTCCGGTGATCAGGTTGGCGAATGTCGTTTTTCCAGCGCCATTGGGGCCGATCAAAGCCTTGCGGTCGCCAGACTTCAGGTCAAGGTTGATATCCTGTGCAACCTTGAGGCCGCCAAAGCTTTTGTAAAGATTGCGTATTTCCAAGCCCGCCGTCATTTTGCCATTCCCAGATGTTTGCGCAGTTTTTCGGGCAGGCCCAAAACCCCTTCCGGCACCACATAAACAACAAGCAAAACCAAAATCCCGATCACAAACAGCCAGTTGAACGGGTCAACCGAAGCAGCAAAATGATGGACGGTCATAAATATGACGGTGCCAAAAATCGCCCCGTATAATCGGCCAATGCCACCAAGGATCAACATGATCATCGCTTCGGCAGAAAGGTTGAACCCCAAGGATTCAAGGCTCACCAGCTCGGTCACCTGTGCAGAAACAGCGCCGCCAATGCCCGCTATGCCGCCGGCCAGCGTATAAATGGTGATCAGCCGCCAATAAACCGGTGTTCCGATGGCGCGCATGCGCTCGGGGCTTGCGTGAATACCCCTGGCAACCAGGCCAAAAGGCGAGGCGACAAAGACCCGCAAAAGAATAAAAACCACTACCAGCACTGCCAGCGCATACCAATATCCGGTTTTGCCATAAAAATCAAAAGCATAAAGGCCAAGAACCGGGTCCATATCGATCCCGAGCAACCCGTCTGACCCGCCGGTTAGATCGCGCTCGCTATTCACCAATTCAAACAAAACCTGCGCCACCGCAATCGAGAGCATCAGTAAGGTCAAACCGGTGGCTCGCATCAGTATCAGCCCGGAAAAAAAGGCGATTATAGCGCCTGCAAGCGCACCAACCACCAACCCCAACAGCGGATTTGCCGATATATAAACCGCAAATATCCCCGCTGCATAAGCACCGGAGCCAAACAATGCCGCATGGCCAAGGGTTGCCACCCCCGCATAGCCAAGCACCAAATCAAGGGATAAAACCATGATGATCATCACCAAAACCCGGGTCATAAACCCGAGATTATTCGGGAAGATAAAAAAGAAGGCTATGGCGGCGGAGATCAAACAAATATCCAACAAAATCCGCCGGCTAAAGATGCCCCCGAGCCTTTTGGCTGGCTTGTGTCTTATAATATCAGCTTCCATATCAAATCCTCCCCAGCAGGCCGCGCGGGCGCAGGGCCAACACAAGCATCATCACAACAAAAAAGAAAATTGTGCCATATTCCGGCACGATATACCGCGCTGCCGTATCAATTATCCCCAGCCCGATGGCGGCCAGAAAGGATCCGGCGATGCTGCCCATGCCTCCTACGGCAACCACCACCAAAAACAGCACCATATAGCGCAAGGGATAATAGGCCTCGACCGGCAATAGCTCCGCCCCCAGAATGCCGCCAAAAGCCGCCAGCCCCGCCCCGAGGCTAAAGGAAAGTGCAAAAATCCTGACCGTGTCAATTCCCAGCGCGTCCGCCATGGTCCGGTTATCAACCGCCGCGCGGAGTTGAATGCCAAAATTGGTGCGCTCCAGCAATAAAAACAGAGCCACCACCACAACAAGTCCCATTACAATCACCACCAACCGGTGCACCGGCATGCTGCGAAAACCAAGGCTTATCGATTCCGTAAAAACCTCGGGAATCTTGATTGGCAATATGGTTGAACCAAGCAGATAATTAACCGTTGCAATGCATAAAAAGGTAATGCCAATGGTCGCCAGCACCTGCTGCAATTCGGTAAACTGATATATTTTCCGGTAAAAAACCTTCTCCAATACCATGGCAACCATCATGGTTGCCAATACCGCCAGTGGTACCGCAGCGTAATATCCGACCCCCATTTCAGATGTGAGCCAATGGGCCGTTGCGCCACCGATCAGCGCAAAACTGCCATGGGCAAGGTTGATAACCCGCATCAACCCCATGGTGATGGTCAGGCCCACTGAAATCATGAACAGGATCATGCCATAGGAAACGCCGTCAACAAGAATACCGAAAAAAACGGACACGTCTTACTCCAGAATTGAGGAAAAAAGCCGGGCAAGGGACAGCCCCCGCCCGGCGTATAGCTTAATTCTCTACTAAACCAAGGTCGGGAACGGCTTCGATAACATCGAATTCCTCATTAACCAGACGGCCGTTTTCATCCCGCGCAACACGGCGAATATAGACATTCTGGGTAATGTGGCGGGTGACCGGATCAATCGAAACCGGCCCGCGCGGGCTTTCCCACGCCAAACCGCGCACCACATCAACCGCCTCTGTGCGCTCAGAGCCAACCGCGCCGATCATCTGGTAAAGGATATGCGCGCCATCATAAGCGCCGACAGATGCCAGGTTGGTCACAGAACCCGGGAACATTTCATCAATTTTGTCAGTGAACGCCTGGTTCATTTCAGAAGGGTGCGCACCGGAATAATGATAAGCGGTGGTAATGCCAATCGCAGCATCGCCAATTGCCTCCAGCGTGGTTTCATCCATTTCACCCGTGCCCAAAAACTCGATGCCAGCCTCGCGCAGCCCGTTTTCATTATAGGCTTTGATATAGGCAAAGCTTGGCGGCCCCGCAGGCAAAAACCCAAACACCGCATCTGGAGACTGGTCTTTGATCCGCTGCATGAACGGCGCAAAATCCGTGGTCGCAAGCGGCATCTTTATAGTATCCACCACTGTGCCACCCAAAGCCTCAAACGCGGTTTTAAATGCGATTTCCGCATCATTTCCCGGCCCGTAATCCGTAACGGAAATCGCAGCCGTGCGAATGCCTTGCGCATAGGCCCATTCCGCCATCGGCACGGAAACTTGCCACAGGCTAAAGGATGTTCTGACAAAGTAATCCGACTTTTCAACAATAATGGACGTGGCCGCATTAAAGATCACGGTCGGGATTTGCGCCTCGTCAATCAAAGGAGCCACCGCCAGCGCATTAGGTGTGAACACAAACCCACCCAAATAGTCCACACCGTCGCTGATAACCAATTCTTGCGCCAGTGCCTTGGTCCCACTTGGGTTTGGCCCGCCCGAATCCTTATAGACAAATTCTATTCTATGCCCGCCCGCGCTCTCGCCATTTTGGGCCACATAAACCTCGATTGCTTCCTGGAACTGTTTGCCCCAAATCGCAAATGGCCCTGAAAACGGCGCAATAATACCAACTTTGACGGTGTGATCTGCGAGTGCTGGCCCGGCAGAGGCCAGTCCAATCGCACTCGCGGCGCTTAAGGCCGCAAAAAGTTTCTTCATTTCATTCCCCATTTTATTTTTATCTGTTGTCTTAGCAACAAAAAGCTAATGCCATGCTGTTGCCATGTCAACACTTTCACTAAATTACCATCCCCGGCCACGGCTATATGGTTAGCAGATGCTCCACTAATTCCTCCGGGCGGGACAGAAAAGGTGAGTGATCCGTATCAATGGTAAAAACCTCTTTGCACGGATTGGCGGTATACATGGCTTTTTGCGATTTTGGCGTAATCGCCCGATCTCGCAAGCAAGTGACATAATATCGCGGCACCTGACCCCAGCGCGCTTCCGAAAGCTGAACCGGCGTGCCAAACGGCGCGGATGCCTGTGCATGCAGCAGGGTCTTGGCCCGCGCAA
>WFQA01000287.1 GCA_015487255.1 Paracoccaceae bacterium
CGGCGACTTCATGAAGCGCCCCGGCATGGTCTCGCTTCTGGCATTTCTCGACGCCCATCCCGACGAGCGTTTTGTCGTGATTTTCGACGATCTCAAACGCTATGCCCGTGATGTGGAGTTCCACATCAAGCTGCGCCGCGAAATGGTTGCCCGGGGGGCGATCCGCGAATGCCTGAACTTCAGTTTCGACGATTCGCCGGAAGGGAAATTTGCCGAGACCATCATGGCCGCCCAGGGCCAGTTGGAGCGCGAGCAGAACGGGCGACAGGTTGCCCAGAAGATGGCTGCGCGCATGCATTCGGGCTATTGGGTACACACCGCACCGGTGGGGTACAAATACCAAACCGTCCGGGGGCGCGGAAAGATACTCTTTCCCGACGAGCCGCTGGCGAGTGTCATCCGCGATGCGTTTGAGGGCTATGCCATGGGCCGGTTTGAAACCCAGGCAGAAGTGCTGCGCTTTCTGGATACCTGCCCCGACTTTCCGCGCAACAAAAGGGGCGAAATCCCCCGCCAGCGTGTGAAGGACATTCTCACCAACCCGCTCTATACTGGCCATATCTGTTCGGGAAACTACGGCATCAGCTGGCTCAAGGGCCACCACGAAGCGCTGATCTCGCTCACTACCTACGAGAAGGTGCAGGAGCGCCTGAAAGGCATTGCCAAGGCACCGGTGTGCAAGAATATAGGCAACGATTTTGCCCTGCGCGGCTTTGTCTGCTGCGCCGGTTGCGGCGTGCCGCTGCGTTCTTCCTGGTCGACCGGAAAGACCAGGCGCTATGCGTATTATCTCTGCCAGACCAAAAGCTGCGCCAGCTACGGCAAGTCCATTGCCCGTGACAAGATCGAGGGTGAAATCGGCGCTCTGATCAAATCGCTACAGCCGACAAAACAGCTCCTGACCCTCGCCAAAGCCATGTTCCGGCATGCCTGGGACGGACGCCGCGCCCAGGCGCAAGACGCGATCCTCTCAGGCCAGCGCCAACTCAAAGATATTGAAAAACAAGTGGAAACCCTGCTGACACGTATCGTGGAATCAACCAACACGACCGTGATCAAGGCCTATGAGGCCAAGATTGGCAGTCTGGAGAAGTCCAAGCGCATCCTGGCGGAACAACTGGCAAATCAGGCCGAGCCGAAGGGAAGCTTCGACGAAAAACTAGTACCCGTCCTCACGTTCCTCGCAAACCCTTGGAAACTCTGGGAAACAGGCCATACCACCCTGCGTCGCATGGTGCTCAAACCGGCCTTCGCAGAGCGCATTCATTATGACCGGAAAGAGGGTGCTAGAACCCCACAAATATCCTTACCATTCAAGGCATTAGGGGGTGTCACAGACAGCAATGTCTGTTTTGGTGCGGGCGGTGGGACTCGAACCCACACGGCCTAGGGCCCAGAGATTTTAAGTCTCTTATGTCTACCATTCCATCACGCCCGCAGCGTGGTGGCAAAATAGCTTTATTACAGGTGATGTAAAGCGCTTTAGGCCCCTTGCCGCCATGCATTTGAACGCGCCAACAACCCCTTGGAAGCCAGCGCATGAATGATGCGCGCCGCGGCGTTGGTGTAAAATATCATCATGCCCATGGCGGCGGCCGGGGCGATGTCTCCGGCGTCGTTCATATTGAGCACCGCAATCGAGGCCAGCGCGGTATCGGTTGAGTAAAGAAACACCACAGCAGAGACGGTCGTCATCGCGTTGACAAACAGATAAATAGAGATGTTGAGGATCGCCGGCAGTGAAACCGGAATGGTAACCCGCCAAAACAGCTTGTAAAACGGCTGTTTGAGCGACTGGGAAACGCTTTCAAACTCGTTATCCATTTGTTTCAGCGCCGTAACCGCCGTCAGGTGGCTGACGGTATAAAAATGGGTGACGGTGGAAACCACGAGGATAATCATCGTGCCGTAGATGAAATTAAACGGGTTATCCGGGTTGTTGAAAAAGAAGATATAGGCAATCCCCAGCACCATGCCGGGGATGGCCATCGGAAGCATGGCAAGCCCCTGAAACAGCGACCTGCCCTTTTCAAACCCGTTGGTTTTCTCCACCATATAGGCGCCCAAAAACACCACCACCGTGCCGATGATCGCGGTGGAAATCGCCAATATAAGCGAGTTGACATAGGCGCTCCAGCCCCCGCCATCCATGCGGGAAAAATCGTAATTATCCAAAGTAAGCGACAGGTTATAGGGCCATTGCTTGATCAGCGCCGCAAATTGGCTCACCGCGATGATTCCGGCGATGAAAACCGAGACCAAACCGGCATAGGCAAAGAAAAACCAATCCACCAAAGGGTTGGGTTGGGGGGCGTAAACCACCGAGCGGGCGGTTAGCAGCGCCACCTGTTTTTTCTGCATCCGCCGATCGATGGCAAAGGCAAGCAGCGCCGGCACCAGCAGCACCATTGACACCACCGCCCCCATTTCAAAATTCTGCTGGCCAATCACCTGCTTGAAAATATCCACCGCCAGCACGTTGTAATTTCCGCCGATCACCTTGGGCAGGCCAAAATCGGTGATCACCAGATTAAACACCACAAAAGCCGCCGAAAAAAGCCCGTAGCGCGCGCCGGGGATGGTCACGGTCCAAAATGTTTTCCAGCGGCTAGCCTTGAGCGAAACCGAGGCCTCGAAAAGCCGCGCATCAGAGATGGAAAGCGCAGTCGAGATGATGATCATCGCATGGGGAAAGGTGAAAAACACAGAGCCGATGACAATGCCGATCGGCCCGTTGATATCATAGCCGAACATCAGCCCCTTCAGCAGCCCCTGGCGCGAGGAAAACAGATACATCAAGGCAATGCCGGGCAAGAGCGATGGCACCAGAATCGGCATCATCGCCACCATGCGAAACACCCCTTTATAGCGCATTTTGCTGCGCGCCAGCCCATAGGCAAACCAAAACGCCAGCGCAACCGTGATCACCGTGGTGATCGCGGCAACCACCAGCGAGTTTTGCACCGATTGAAACAGCGCCGGGGTGGAGAAATAGGTGGTGAAATTGCTGATCCCGCGCTCGGAAACGGGCCTGAGCACAACCCGGCGAAAGGTATTGCTGTCCAGCTCTATCCACTCCGGCCCGGCTTTGCGCTCCGAGCCAACCAGATAAACAGCCTCTTCCGAGACCCCGCGAAACCGATACATAACCGGGCTGCGAAAGCTGAAATCGGGAAACAGCCTGGTAATGGCAAGGCGGCCATTTGAGTTGGTCGAGAGCTTTTCAAAAACCGGTGGTGATTGCCGGTCATTTAGCTGCGCCAGGTTTTGCACCGGGCCAAAATTGCCACTCTCGTCGCTGACCTGCACCTCGTATTGGGTCAGCTCAAACTGGTAGGTGCTAAACGCCTTGGAAAGCATCGCCCAAAGCGGCAGCGCCAGTGTGACAATCAAGTAAAGCCCGATCACCAGCATAAAGCTGCGCTGCGCCCAGTCATCGCGCCCCAGCTTGGGCTTGACCTTCGGCCCCATCTCAGCCGTGCTCATTTAATTGGCCCCGGGAAAGGTTTTGAGCCGCGCGGCGGGCAGTTCCACATGCAAATCCGCCCCCGTCTCCAGCCCGAGCCGGCGCGCCGCGTTGATCGAAAAATCGGCTGAAATCACCACATCCCCCATATCCGGGTTGGTCAGATCGGCCCGGTAAAACGAGCCGAGAAACTCCATTGATTTAATGCCGACCGGCAGGGTGTTTTCACCCGGCCCGGCAACCGGCAATACATCTTCCGGGCGAATGGTGGCAGTCACCTTGCCTGATAATCCATTGTTTTCAATGCGCAACTCCGTGTTGCCAATCCTCACCCTGTTACCTTCGGCCATGGCTGGCATCTGGTTCATCGCGCCAATGAAATCCGCCACAAACAGGCTCTCCGGGTCGCGATAAATCTCCAATGGGGTGCCGACCTGCTCAATCGTGCCGTGGTTCATCACCACAATCCGGTCGGCCATCGAGAGCGCTTCTTCCTGATCATGGGTTACCATCACCGTGGTAATGCCGAGCTTTCGTTGCAATTCCTTCACCTCGTGGCGCAGAAATATCCGCACCTTGGCATCCAGCGCCGAAAGCGGCTCGTCAAGCAGCAACAGGCCGGGGTTGGTGGCAATGGCGCGGGCCAGCGCAATGCGCTGCTGCTGCCCGCCCGAAAGCTGCGCCGGATATTTTTTGCCCTGCTCGGGCAGGCCGACCAGCGCCAAAAGCTCGGCCACCCGCGATTTGATCTCGGCTTTTGACCGTTTGGCGTTTTCCAGCCCGTAAGCGATATTTTTCTCGATCGTCAGGTTGGGAAACAGCGCGTAGGATTGAAACACAATGCCAAAATCCCGCTCCGATGGCGGCAGGTTGGAAACATCCCTGCCCGCCTGCTCCACTTTGCCGGCACTTTGCAGATCAAGCCCGGCAATGGCGCGCAACAGCGTGGTTTTGCCACAGCCCGACGGGCCGAGAAAGCACAGAAACTCGCCCTCGACCACCTCAAGCGAAATCTCCCTCAGGGCGGTGAAATTGCCAAAGTTTTTCCACAGGTTTTCAATGCGAAGATAGATATTCGGAGCAGAATCGAGCATGATGGTTTCCTGATTACACGGGTAAAGGGGCGGCCCGAACCGCCCCCTTAAATTTCATCCAGCCCCCTTATTTCGGGTCGGATTTACCATCATAACGGCTGGCCCATTCTTCCAGAATCCGCGCCCGGTTATTGGCGGCGAACTCAAAATCATTGTCGATCATCGCATCAACCAGACCTTCGGGAAAGAACTCCACCGGCTGGGCAACACCCGGATAAGCCACAACCGCATAACCCTGGTTATATAGCTCGTTGGCCTTGCGGGTGATCGACCAGTCAACCAGCGCTTGCGCCGCTGCAAGCTCATCGGTGCCCGCCACAATCGCGGTGGCTTCCATATCCCAGCCTACACCCTCGCTTGGCACGATAATTTCAATCGGCGCGCCAGCGGCCTTTGATTTGGCTCCGCGGAAGGCAAAAGAAATGCCCACGGTGGTTTCACCCGCCGCGGCCAGCTTGCAAGGGGCCGAGCCGGAATGGGTGTAGCGCGAAATATTCTGATGCAGCGCGTCCATATATTCCCAGCCGCCATCCTCGCCAAATATCTGCAACCAGCTTGAAACATCCAAAAAACCGGTGCCCGAAGAATTGGGGTTGGGCATGATGATCTGGCCTTCATAAACCGGGTCGGTCAGGTCTTGCCAGCTTGTCGGTGCAGGCACGCCGTTGGCCTCGCCCTCAACGGTGTTATAGCAGATCGCGGCCACCCATGCGTCCATCCCGGTCCAAAATGGCGGGGTGGAGCTGTCAACAAATTTCGGGTCGAGGTTTTCAACTCCCTCGGGCGCATATGGCTCCAACATGCCCTCGCCCTTCATCAGCAAAAGCGAGGTGGCGGCAAGGCCCCAGATCACATCCGCTTGCGGATTATCCCGCTCGGCCAACAGTTTGGCAGTGATCACACCGGTCGAATCCCGCACCCAGTTGATGGTGATATCGGGGTAATCCTCGTTAAAGGCAGCGGCGTAGCGGGCGAGGTCTTCGGCCTCAACGGCGGTATAAACGGTAAGCTCCTGGGCCATACCCTGCGCGGCCACACCAAGGGCCAGCACAGATGCAAGTGCAATCTTTTTCATAGTTTCCTCCGGGTTTGGTCGGGAGTCCGTCGAATCCTGCTCCC
>WFQA01000288.1 GCA_015487255.1 Paracoccaceae bacterium
ACCCAGACCAGATCACGCAATTCTTCTGTATGAAACACGCTGAACAGGGTTGATTTGAAGGGCAATACCCGCAGCCCGTCAGTGGTGGTCGCCTCGGGAAAAAAGCACAGCTTGTCCCCCCCTTCTATCCGCGCTGCCAGTTGTGCCTGCTGGCGTTTGGATTCGCTGGCACGGCGCTCGATAAACAATGTGCCGGTCATGCGCGCCAGCCAGCCGATCACCGGCCAGCGGGCCACCTCGGCCTTGGATACAAAATGGATATGCGCCGCGCTATGCAGCACAAAAATATCGGACCACGAAGTATGGTTGGCCACCAATGCGCCACCATGTTGCATCTCTTCGCCCACAATCTCCAGCCGTAAACCACAAGCTCTAAGCCCGGCCCGCGACCATAGTCGCACAATCGCCCCGCTCATCCTTTGCCCGCCGAGCACCTGTTCCAACAGCTTGGCCAGCGCCCAGATCACCACCAGGCCAAGGGTGATAACCGCAAACAACATCACCCGCAGCACCAACCGTAGCCAGCCGACAATGCCGATTCTGGGCAACGGCCCCGGCTCTACCCCGTTCCAGATCATTCACCGCTCCCTTGCATAATAATCGCGGTAGCGCCGCACCATCCGCCCGGTATCCATAATCAGGCATACATCGACTGTATTAAAATCATGGTCAATATATGCCCCGTCCCCCACAAAACCACCCAGCCGCAAATAGGCCCGGATCAAGGCCGGAATCTCGCGCAGGGCCGCGCGCTGGTCCACCTGCTCCCATACCATCTGGTCAAGCGATACATAGGCTTTGGAGCGCACCCGCAAATCTTCGGGGGCGAGATATTTGTGGTGCAGATAGGTAAGCGCGGCTTTCAGCGGTTCGACTTTGGCACCATGGAAGGAGGCCACACCAAACAGCACCTCCACCCCGTGCCGGATCACATAATCACCCAGCCCGTCCCAGAGCAGATGCATACCAACCCCGCTGCGATAATCCCTGGCCACGCAAGAGCGCCCCAGCTCCAGCAGCTTGCGCCCGGCGAGCTTGCCAAGGTCATATTCCCGCGCGCCGTAAAAGCCGACCCCCCTGGCGGCCATGTCATCCCGCATCAGCCGGTAAGCGCCAACCACCTTGCCATCACATGCCTTGTCGATCAGCAATAGATGATCAAAATACGGGTCAAACTCATCATATTCCAGCCGCGTTTTGCCCGCACCTGCACCGGGTTTTGCCCCCATCTCCTCAACAAAAACCTCATAACGCAACCGCTGTGCCGCCAAAACCTCACCTTCATCACGGGCAAGACGCACTTCAAACCGGCTGCTATCCATTGGCATTTTTACCCTCAAAACTCCGGGCCTATTAGCCCATTGCCACGCCATATCACAAGCATTGTTTAGGGTTTATTAACCATGATGGCTTAGGGAATCAGGTCAAGCTCGATCACATTGCCGTCAATCACCACTTTGCCGGCATGTTCAAAATTGACCGTTATCCGGCTGTCGATCACCGATTGCACCTGCCCTGTGCCCCATTCGGGCTTTTTGGGGTGGCGCACGCGCATGCCGGGTGCCAATATAGAATTCATAACGTCCTCCAATACGGGCCATATTATGCAAAACAACCTTACCGAGCTGATGAGCTCGCGCATCTGCCATGATCTCATAAGCCCTGTTGGCGCCATCGGCAACGGGCTTGAACTGATGAACGAGCTTTCCGGCCCAACGCCGGAGCTGGAGCTGATCGGCCAATCGGCGCACACCGCCCAAGCCAAGCTGAAATTCTTTCGCATCGCTTTTGGGGCCAGCGGCGACTGCCTGATCGGCGGGGCGGAGGCGGAGCGCATCGCGGCAGAGATGTTTTCCATGGGCCGGGTGAGTGTTGAGTTTACCGAAAGCTGGGGCGACCGCCAGCGCAGCCTGGTCAAGCTTTATTACCTGTTGCTGCTTTGCGTTGAATCCAGCCTGCCGCGTGGTGGCAGGATAATTTGCGCCCCCACGGTTTCGGGCTGGGATATAAATGTGGCCGAGGTGCCGATCAACCCCTCCGCCGCGCTATGGCAGCACATCACCAACGGCGATAAAATAGACCCGGTGACGGCAAAAACCATCCAATTCACCCTCGCCCGCCAGAGCCTTATGGAACAGTCGGTCACACTGGCCGTCGATATATCAGAAAATAACCTACATCTTTCTTTTTAAAGCGTTTCGACTTTTTATTGAAATACGTATCACGCCCGGGCGAGAAAGTATCGGGTGAGACAGGCGGAACGTTTTTCCGGCGATCAAGCTCTTGCCTCAGCCAAGAAGTGCCTTTGCTTCGGGGAGGGATTTTTGCCCTTGCATTAGCGGCCGGGGTATTGCCACCCCCCCGCTCAGCAAAGGCACGGTTTTCAGCAGAGCTGAAAACACGGCTGGCCGGCGGCGGTGGCCTCGCTTCGCTCGGCGGTCTCTAAGGCGTTTTGCGTTTGATTTGAATCGGTTTTACCGTTGAACGCGATTGCTTCACAATCACCGCCTCAATGGTAATACCGACAGGTGGTTCAGATAAAACGCAAAACGCCTTAGCCGCCAACCTCGCGCAACCCATTGCGGAATTTCTGCATTTTCGCCTGATAACTCAGGGCTGATTCCCGCAATTGCCCGATAACATCCTCTCCCAGCGCCCGCGCCACCTTGCCCGGTGCACCAACCACCAGCGAGCCATCGGGGATCACCTTCCCTTCCGTCACCAGTGCCCCGGCGCCGATCAGGCAATCCCGGCCGATCACCGCGCCGTTGAGCACAATCGCCCCCATGCCGATCAGCGAATTCTCTCCGATCCTGCAACCGTGCAAGATCGCCTTATGCCCAATCGTGCAACCTGCCCCGATTTCCAGCGGATAGCCCGGATCGGTATGCAGCACCGCGTTTTCCTGAATATTACTGCCATAACCAACCGAGATCCGCTCGTTGTCACCACGCAGCACCGCGCCAAACCAGACCGAGACCATCTCCTCGATCAACACATCGCCAACCAGCACCGCCTGATCGGCTATCCAGTGCGTGCCAGCCGGCAATTCCGGGGCCACCCCGTCCAGTTCATATATCATTGCATCGCCTCATATTCCTCGTTCAACCCCTGCACAAAGCCATTCAGCCCGGTTATCCGCGCCCGTTTCAGCCGCTCGGCCTGCACAATCGCCCGCAAATTCACCTCTGCCTTATCCACATCGTCATTGACCAGCACATAATCATATTCCGCCCAATGGCTGATTTCGGCCCGCGATTGCGCCATCCGGTTTTTCACCACCTCGGCACTATCCTGCCCCCGGCGCTTCAACCGCGCCTCCAGCTCAGCCATCGAAGGCGGCAGTACAAAAACCGACACCACCGCCTCCGCCAGTTTCGAGTTCCTGATCTGCTGTCCGCCCTGCCAATCAACATCAAACAGCACATCCCGCCCTGAAGCGATGGCCTGCTCCACCGGTGCCAGCGGCGTGCCGTAAAAATTGCCAAACACCTCCGCATGCTCCAGCATGCCACCGCTTTTCACCAATGCCTGAAACTCTTCCCGGGTCTTGAAGAAATATTCCCGCCCGTCCACCTCGCCCGGCCGCGGGCTGCGGGTGGTGGCCGAAATCGAAAACACCACGCCGGGGTCATCCTCCAGCACCCGTTTTGAAAGCGTTGATTTCCCCGCCCCGGAAGGCGATGAAAGTATGATCAATAACCCGCGCCGCGCCAGCTTCATTGGATTCTCCACCTCGTTTCAGCCATATTTGCCCAATGCCACCCCCTGCTGTCCAGCCCAAAGGCGCTAATGTGCCAGTTTTAATAAAATTAATCATGTTAAATCAATCTTTTGCCCACCCGACACAACCGGATTGATTTCATTTACTTTTTCAAAACCACTGTCACCTGGGCGACAGGTTTCATACGCGAATAACCGCTAATATTAACGATAGATTACAGCAACCGGTTACATACTGTTAAAATTCTATTATTCTTATCGCTGAAGTTACGATAAAAGCCAGTGCAGGCAGGTAATTATGAGTGTCCAACAAAAAGATCGAATGATGCAAAACCCGATATTCAACAATTTATTCGAACACTGGAGCGCTTTGCGCCATGGCGAGGAGGTGCCCAATCGCTGCGAGATAGACCCGCGGGTTTTCCCCGACGCGCTGGAAAACACCTTTATATTCGAGCGTATCTCCCAGGGCGATTTTCGCGCCCGGCTTGCCGGCATGAACCTGTGTGACATGATGGGCATGGAAGTGCGCGGCCAATCCGCCGCCAGCTTCATGCAAAGTGGTGAGCGTGACCGGATCCAGCAGGTGCTGGAGCAGATTCTCGTGCGCCCGGCGATTGGCGAGCTGGCCCTGACGGGGCGTGATCTTTCCGGCAAAGAGGTTGAGGTCAACATGATCCTGCTGCCGCTGCGCAGTGATATGGGCGAGGTCAACCGGGTGATCGGCTGCATTTCCTACCCGCAAAAAACCTTCACCGCGCCGTTGCGCTTTGCGATAAAAAGCCAAAAGCTGACCCCGCTCAGCGCGCTTGGTGCCAGCGCTGAAGAAATCGCCGTGGGCTTTTCAGAGAAGATCGAGCCGTTTCGGCCCAAGGGGTTTCGCGCGGTGGCCGAGAATGCAAATCCGCTGCCCAGCCCCAAAAAGCGCGGCCACCTGAAGCTGGTTCAGGACGACGAATAACCAATCCCCTGAATGGCCAGAATGGCACTCAGATCCGAATGGTCCAGCACCACATCAGCCGCCGCCTGCAATGCGGGCCTGGCCTTGTAAGCCACGCCAATGCCGGCACCTTCTATCATCGCCAGGTCATTGGCCCCGTCACCCACGGCAATCACATCGGCGCGGCTGATCCCGCGTTTGGCGCAAAGCTCGTCCATCGCTTCCAGCTTGGCCTCGCGGCCTAAAATCGGGTGCCTGACCGTGCCGCTCAGCACCCCGTCCGCCATCTTCAGCACATTGGCGCGGGTATGGGCAAAGCCGGCATCCGCGCCGACTTTCTCGGTAAAATAGGTAAACCCGCCTGAAACCAGCGCCGTATAAGCCCCGCGACCATTCATGGCTTGCACCAGCACCCGCGCGCCGGGGTTGAGCGAAATCCGCTCTGCATAAGCGCGCGCCAGAGCCTTTTCATCAAGCCCTTTGAGCAGCGCCACCCGCGCCTCCAGGCTTTCCTCAAAGCCCATCTCGCCCCGCATCGCGGCTTCGGTGATCTTGGAAATCTGCGCCTTGACCCCGGCAAAATCCGCCAATTCGTCAATACACTCCACCGGGATGATCGTGCTGTCCATATCAGCGATCAGCAGTTTTTTCTCGCGGTTGGCAACCGGCACAAAGTTGACATCAACCCCCGCAAGCGCCACCGCTGGCCGCGCGCCGCGCACACCAACCTCCACCGCACAATCCGACAGCCGATGCGGCGCATCCGCGTCCAGCCCCGTCAGCGCCATCTCCACCTGCCGGTCACTGACCCCGTTTGCCGAGGTCAGCACCATCACCCGTTCAGCCACGCGCCCGCGCCTCGTTCTGGCTTTGCAGCTCCCGCGCCACCAAAAACGCCAGTTCCAGCGATTGCGACGCATTCAGCCGCGGGTCGCAAGCCGTATGATACCGGCTGGAAAGATCCTCGTCCTTCACATCGCGCAAGCCACCGGTGCATTCGGTCACATCCTTGCCGGTCATCTCGAAATGCACACCGCCCGCATGGGTGCCCTCCGCTTTATGGATAGCGAAAAACTCCTGCACCTCGCCCAGCACCCGCTCAAAGGGCCGGGTCTTATAGCCGCTGTCGGATTTAATCGTGTTGCCATGCATCGGATCACAAGACCAAACCACCTTGCGCCCCTCGCGCTCCACCGCGCGGATGAGCGCGGGCAGATGGCCGCCCACCGCCCCGGCACCAAAGCGGCAAATCAGCGTCAGCCGCCCGGCGATGTTTTCGGGGTTGAGCTTGTCAATCAGGGTCAGCAGATCACTTTCCGAAATACTCGGCCCGCATTTCAGCCCGATCGGGTTGATGACACCCCGGGCAAATTCCACATGCGCCCCATCCACCTGCCTTGTGCGGTCCCCGATCCAGATCATATGCCCCGAGCCGGCAATCCAGTCGCCGGTTTCGCTATCCTGCCGGCACAATGCCTCTTCATATTCCAGCAAAAGCGCCTCGTGGCTGGTGTAAAAACTCACCCGCTTCATCGCATCCACGGTTTCGCCGGAAATCCCCGCCGCCTCCATGAAGGCAAGGCTTTTGGAAATATCCCGCGCCAGTTGGTGGTATTCCTCATACCCCACCCCGCCTTCGGTGCTTTCCAGCGTCCAGTTATGCACGCGCTTGATATCGGCAAACCCGCCCTCAGAAAACGCCCGCAACAGGTTGAGTGACGCCGCCGCCTGGGTATAGGCGCGCAACATCCGGTTCGGGTCGGGGATGCGGGATTCCGGTGTGAACTCAAACCCGTTGATAATATCACCGCGAAAGCTCGGCAGATCCACCCCGTCCACATTCTCGTAATCGGCCGAGCGCGGCTTGGCGAATTGCCCGGCCATGCGCCCCACTTTCACAATCGGGGTCTGGCCGCCAAAGGTCAGCACCACCGCCATTTGCAGCATTACCTTATAAGTGTCGCGGATCATGTCAGAGGAAAACTCATCAAAGCTTTCCGCGCAATCACCGCCCTGCAGCAAAAAGGACCGCCCCTCGGCGACCTCACCCAAGGCCCGGGTCAGGCGGCGCGCCTCACCGGCAAACACCAGCAACGGGTATCGCGCCAGACGATCGGTTACGCCCTTCAGGGCCGCCTCGTCTGTATACTCGGGCATCTGGATCCTGGGCTTGTTGCGCCAGTCAGATTTGGTCCAAGTGTTTGCCATTGCTTTGCTCCCAGGTTGAAAATTAACAGCCGCCATCATAGCGACAGTTTTTGTATTGACCAGCGTAATAAAATCTACAAGATGGTTTGTTGTGGCTGGCAGGGTTTTTCCAGTGGCCAAGCCCCCTTATATTTGCAGGTTCCCATGTCTGATATCCGCACCAAGGCCGCCAAACGCTTTGTGTTTCTGCTGCTGCCGAATTTTTCGCTGATCGCGTTTTCCAACGCGGTAGAGGCCTTGCGGCTGGCCAACCGCATGGCGCGCCGCCCCCTTTATAGCTGGCAAGTGGCCACCGAAACCGGCCTGCCGGTGGCCTGCTCCTCCGGGCTGAAAATCGAGGCAGATGCCGGGCTGGAGGAGCAGGCGCGCGAAGACACGGTGCTGGTCTGCGGCGGGGCGCGGGTGAAGCAAGCGGTTAATAGCAAGCTTCTGAACTGGGCGCGGCGCGAAGCAAGGCGCGGCCTGGCCTTTGGCGGGCTGTGCACCGGCACCTATTTTCTCGCCAGGGCGGGGCTGCTGCAAGGGCGCGAGGCCACCATCCACTGGGAAAACCGCGAATCACTGATTGAGGAATTCCCTGATCTCAAGGTCTCGTCCGCTGTTTTTGTGGTGGATAAAAACCGCTATTCAGCAGCGGGCGGGGCAGCGGCGGCTGACCTGATCCTCAACCTGATCGCCGCCGAGCACGGCCCCGAACTGGCCAACATGGTGGCCGACCAGATGATCTATACCACCGCGCGCACCGGTAAAGACGAGCAGCGCCTCAGCATCCCGGCCCGGATCGGGGTGCGCCACCCCAAGCTCTCGGGCGTGATCAAAATAATGGAGGCCAACCTCGAAGAACCGTTCTCGCCGCCGGAGCTGGCGGCGCAGGCGGGCATGTCCACCCGGCAACTGGAGCGGCTTTTCCGGCGTTACCTGAACCGCTCACCCAAGCGCTATTATATGGAACTGCGGCTGCAAAAGGCGCGTAACCTGCTGATGCAGACCGATATGTCGGTGATAAATGTGGCGCTGGCCAGTGGCTTTGCCTCACCCTCGCATTTCTCCAAATGCTACCGCAACCATTTCAGTACCACGCCATATCGCGAGCGGGGCATGCAAGCGGGCGAAAGCCAAAAATAAACCGGCGCTATGCCCGCGATAATCCGTTTGCAGCAGCGACAATTTGACCGGATGACCCGCAGATTACTTGACATTTATCAATTTCAACCCCTGCTCGAGCCTATAGTAGATGGTTGAGCAACCGGATGGGAACCCGGATGTCCCGGGTTTGCCAATTTGCCGCTTGCCGTTCAGAGGACAGAAAAATGAAACATTTCTTCAATGAACAGCCCAAAGACCCAAACCGCCGCGCTTTCATGGCCGCCACCGCTGTTGGCTCAGCCGCATTGGCCGGTGGCGCGCTGGTTACCCCGGCCGCTGCCGACGCCACGCAAGAGCGCCCAAACCCGCTATTGGTTTCAACCGATGATATAGACATTGCCGCCCTGCCAAGGATGCAGCAAAAACTGGTTGCCCCGCCCCATGCGCCCGAACATACGCAGGTGGCCGAGGGCGGGCCAAAGGTTATCGAGGTCGAAATGACCATCATCGAGAAAAAGGTGGAGATCGACCATGACGGCACCACCATCTGGGCCTTCACTTATGATGGCACCGTGCCCGGGCCGCTGATCGTCTGCCATCAGGGCGATTATATCGAGTTGACCCTGAAGAGCCACCCGGACAACGAGCTGGAGCATAATATCGACTTCCACGCCGCCACCGGCGCGCTTGGCGGCGCGGCGCTGACCTATGTGCAGCCCGGCGAAAAGGTGGTGCTGCGCTTTCGGGCGCTGAAGGCGGGCACTTTTACCTATCATTGCGCGCCGGGGGGGCAGATGATCCCCTACCATGTGGTGCATGGCATGAACGGGGCGGTTATGGTTTTGCCGCGTGACGGGCTGAAAGACAAGCACGGCGAACCGATCCGCTATGACCGGCTATATTATATTGGCGAGCAGGATTACTACATCCCGAAAGACGATGCGGGCCAATACAAGCATTACGACAGCGCACTGGAGGATTTTACGGATTCGCTGAAAGCAATGCGCACCCTGACCCCGACCCATGTGGTGTTCAACGGGGCCGAGGGCGCTTTGGCCGGGGATAACGCCATGACCGCCAAAGTGGGCGAGACCGTGCTGTTTGTGCATAACCAGGCCAACCGGGATTCGCGGCCACACCTGATTGGTGGCCATGGAGACTATGTGTGGGAGACCGGCGGGTTTGAGGATGACCCGGCTATTGGTATCGAAACATGGTTTATCCGGGGCGGCTCTGCAGGGGTGGCGATTTATACCTTCGTGCAGCCCGGCATCTATGCCTATGTAACCCATAACCTGATCGAGGCGGTGCTGTTGGGCGCAGTTGGCCATGTGAAGGTTGAAGGGGAATGGGATGACAAAGTGATGAAGCAGGTGCTGGCCCCAACCGCGATGTAGGGTTTGACGCTTAAAGCGTTTCGGCTTTTTGTTGAGGCAGTGCATCAGCCATTCCGGGAAGGCAGCGATTGCGCAGCAATGGCGTTCACCGGAATGGCTGATGCAAATTAAAGCCAAAACGCTATAGGCGGGGCAACTGCCGTTGTGCTGTGTATTTTGTGCCTACCGGCGGTGGCCTCGGCTTAGCCTCGGTGGCGGCGCGGCAGCCCCCGCGCTTGCCTGAAGCCTGCTCCCGCGCCGCGCTGATAAGGCAGTGCTTTGGGGCGTGGCGCGGGTTTGGGGGTGACAGGGATGGTTTTAGCGGTATAACTGAACACATGGTCAGTTAACTGCGAGGTATCCCATGCCAGACCCGATTGTTATTGCAGGTGCGGCGCGCACCCCGATGGGGGGCTTTTTGGGCGCA
>WFQA01000289.1 GCA_015487255.1 Paracoccaceae bacterium
GGGCCATTTAGCTCTCCGCGTTCAAAGCGCCCCATAGCGCCAGTGCCTGTCTGCTCTGAGCAATATCATGAACCCGCAGCATCTGCACCCCCTGATTAAGCCCCTCCAGCCCCAGCGCGATGGAGCCGGCAAAGCGCCGCTCAGGGTTGGGCTCTCCGGCGATTTCCCCGATCATTCCCTTGCGCGAAACCCCAAGCAAAACCGCGCAACCCAGGCTGTGAAACAGGCTGATACCCCGCAGCAAGGCAAGGTTATGCGCCATGGTCTTGCCAAAACCTATCCCCGGATCGACCATGATTTTCCCGCGCGGAATACCGGCAGCAACACAGGCTTCAACCCGCTCATGTAAAAAATCAAAAACATCCAGCAAGGCATTGGCATAACTGGGGTTATCCTGCATTTCTTCTGGCGTGCCAACTGAATGCATCAGGCAAACCGCCGCGCCGCTTTCCGCCGCCACCCGCAGGCTGTTTGCATCATATGTCAGCGCTGTCACATCATTGAAAAGCCCCGCGCCCGCCCTGAGCGCGGCTTTCGCCACCATCGCCTTGCGGGTATCTATCGAGACCGGTCCCACCCCCCTGGCGCGCAAGGCTTTTATCACCGGCAAAACCCGGTCGCTTTCGGTATCAGCCTCAACATAAGCCGCCCCCGGCCGGGTGCTCTCGCCGCCAATGTCAATGATATCCGCCCCCGCATCCAGCATCCGCATCGCGGCTTCCACCTCCGCCCCGGCATGTTTGCCGCCATCGGAAAAACTGTCAGGGGTCACATTTAGAATGCCCATGATCGAAGGCTGCTCCATGGCAATGCCGCAAATCGGCGGGCGCGGGTCTGTCAGCCGCGCCAGCACCCCGGCGGGAAGTTCATCTGCCGGAATAACTTCACCAATACCATCCCGCCGGATATGCTCGACCCGCGCAAACCAGCGCCGGCCACCGGCCAGCCGATAGGCCTGCGCACTGTGGCCGCTCTGCACCAGAGGCCGAAAATAATCAGCCATCTTTCCACTTGATCGAGCAGCCGATAGAGGGGGTTTGCACCGCTGGCCCCTTGCCGGTTTTGGCCACCAGCCTCATCGCCTCGATCATCTCGCGCGGCTCGTTTTCGGGGGAAGGGTTGCGCCCCGATGCATCCAGCCGCCCGCGAAACTGCAATTCGCCCGCTGTGTTATAGCCAAAGAAATCCGGCGTGCAGACCGCGCCGTAAGCCTTGGCAACCGCTTGTGACTCATCATGCAGATAAGGGAAGCTGAAGCCATGCTGGTCAGCGAATTTGACCATATTCTCAAAACTGTCAGCCGGGTAGGCCTCGGCATCATTGGCGCAAATCGCCGCCACGCCAAAGCCCATCTCCTGCAGGGCCTTGCCATCGCGGGCCAGCTTGTCGGCAATGGCGATCACATAGGGGCAATGGTTGCAGATAAACATCAGCACCAGCCCGTTTTTACCCATCAGGCTATCGCGGCTGTGCTGCATGCCACGGGTATCGGGCAGGTTGAAATCCGGCGCTTGGGCGCCAAAATCACATACGGGGGGTTGGGCGGCCATATCAGTCTCCTGGGATTGTGGCGGGGGCGGTTGCGCTGACTGCGCCCACGGCTACGCCTAATTTATCTTTTGGCTCAGCGAATCCTATCAGCAAAACCTTTGAGGCGTCAAACGCGCGCGCCAGCCACAGGGTGAGCGGCACAGCGGTGATGTCTTTTGGGTGTGGCACCGCATCCATCACGATCTTGCTGGGTGCCCAGACCGAAAGCTGCCCGTGTTTCATCGCCCAATCCAGCTCGGTGCGGCTGTCCACCACCACGCAGCGCGGGTCCTTGCCCGCCAGCACCCAGGCGTTTTGCTCCATGGAAAGCAGGTCAATCCGCCGCTGCACCAGGGGAGAAGCGCTTTGCGGCCCTGCCCCAGGCACCGGCTCGACACAGATGATCGCCGGCCTGTCATGGCTGGCAATGGCATCCAGCCACGCGCCCAGATTATTCCCGTGCAGCACCGCGTTGCTCAGGCATATGAGCAGCGGGTGCGGGGTGGCATCGGGCTTTTCCCGCGGTTTGACCGGGTGGATGCTCGGGGTGTCATGGCGCATGCGCACGATCTCTACCCCAAGCGTGCCCGGTATCCGGTCGAGCTTTTCGATGCGCACAAAGGCGCGCACCGCGCGGGCGTCTTCCAGCACCCGCTCGGCCACCCGCTCGGCCAGGGTTTCCAGCAGGTTGATCCGCTCGGTGGTCAGTTGCAGCTCGATCGCCTCGGTGATGGTATCGTATGAAATCACCTTGTCCACATCGTCATCACGCGCGGCATCATGGCGCGAAACCTCGAGCACTACATTAAAGCGGATGCGCTGGCGCACCCCGCGCTCGCTTTGAAACGCGCCGATCTCGACCTCGCGCTCATAGTCGCGCACCGATATCCTGTCCAGCGGCGCGCCTTTGGCAGTGGCGGCGGCGCGCACATTGGGTGCCTCAAAAGCTATAGCGGTTTCGTCCATCTTTTCCCCGGCGTTAACGCGTTTCCAAGTGCTGAGGCCATAATATCGCCCGATTCGTCAATCATTCTGTGGCATAAATTCAGCAATCGCGGCAATCAGCCGCTTGATTTCCGGCAAAACCACGGCCATAACCGCCGAAAATATCAGGACGACAAATGACCCATCTCATTTCTCGTAACAAGTTTCTTTTTGTGTTTATCCTGCTCTCAGCGATGTTTGCCAGCACCGGCGCACGGGCCAACTGCCTTGCCCCGCTGAACAGCAGCGCTTATGACCGGCAGATCAACAGCGGCTCCATCAACCAGGATCTGTTCAACCGCGCCGTGCTTTATTACACCAACAAGATCCGCTGCAAGCGCCGGCTTCCATTGTTTCAATCCACCCGCGATGTGATCGGGGCCGCCAATACCCAGGCCCGCAACATGACCCGCACCCGCATTTATGACCATAATCTCAACATCCCCGGCGCGCGCAATCTGCGCGAGCGCATGCGCGCCCAGACCCGCAATTTTCGCACCGCTGGAGAGAATATCGCTAAAAACTTTGTTTATGTGCTCAATGGCCGGCCCTATATTCCGGCCCCGAATTGCGCCTTTCGCTACCTGAATACAAAACAGCCGGTGCCGATCCATACCTATCGCAGCCTCGCTGCCGAGCTGGTTGGCTCCTGGGAGGCCTCCCCGCCGCATCTCGCCAATATCCTCAACCCGCGCTATACCCGCATGGGGGCTGCCTTTGGCATAGACCGGCGCGGCCAGCTATGTGGCGAGGTTTACGCCTCGCAGGTTTTTGCCGGTTGAGCCGATCCTAACGGTCGAGATAACCATCCGGGTAGCGATAGAAGATATGGTCACCGATTTTGGCGGTTTGCTCCAACACAGCGGCCCAGCTTGGGTTGACGCTGTCAGCGTGATAAAAAGTCGCCCCGCCGGTCAGCACCCGCGCCCGGCCCTCGATCATCATCGCGGCCAGTTTTTGCATACGCTCATAAGCGGTTGGATTGTTGATGGTTTCCAACCGCCCATCGCAATAATAGGAGAACTGGCAGCGGTTGAGCCGCCCGGAGCCTTCCTTGACCACGGCGCAAATCGAATTCGGGAAGCGATCCGCATCAACCCGGTTCAATATCACCTCGGCCACCGCCATCTGCCCCCAGATATCCTCGCCGCGCGCCTCGAAATACAAAGCTTGCGAAAGGCATTGCAACTGCTTGCCGCCGCTTACCGGCGGCATCGCATCCAGAATATTGAGGCTGAAGCTGGCAATGGTCGGCGAGATTTCGGTGCCCGCACGGGCCATTTGCCCGGCTGACGCCATCTCAACCGCTTCGGCATCCGCCTCGGCCCGGCCATTCAGCCCCAGCATCGCCCCCAGCCCTCTGCGGGCGCGGGGCTGCGGTGGTGGTGCGGCCCCCACAAAACTAACGCCCCCCAGTTCAGCCAGCCGATCTGCGGTCATGTTGCCCATGATCGAGCGCTCAAGCGACATCATCGCCACGATCTGGCCGGCGACCTGATCATCAAGATCATCGGGTGGGATCAAGGATAGCTCGGCACTGGCCCCGGTCAGCATAAACAGCGCCGCCGCGCCCACCACCGCCCCGATACCGGCAGCGGCCAACCTTGGGCCTTTTAGTGTATTTTTCAGTCCAGACGGCACGGCGACCTCATTACTCTCGGGCATCGGGAATTTCCCACATTCAGCACCGATGAGTCTATCCCTATTTGGTGTCATTTCAGTAACCATTCCGTATGCCCGATATTTATAAGCGCCTTATCAACAGAAACAGACAAATTGACGCGCTTTCAAAACCTGCCCAGGCAAGTTTTTGGCCGCCAACAGCCGCAAGTGATTCGTTGAAATCCATGGGTAAATCAGGCTGTCACAGCCGCCAACAGGCTGGCCTGTGCCGCCGCCAGCCGGGCAATGGGCACCCGGTAAGGAGAGCAGGAAACATAGTCAAACCCCGCCACCTTGCAAAACCGCACCGAGGCCGGGTCTCCGCCATGCTCGCCGCACATGCCCAGCTCCAGCTCCGGGTTGGCGGCGCGCCCGCGCTGGGCCGCGATCAGCAACAGCTCCCCCACCCCTTCCACATCGAGGCTGTGAAACGGGTCCTCGGCAAAAACCCCCTGCTGCACATATTCGCGCATGAATCGCCCGGCATCGTCGCGCGAAAGCCCATAGGTCATCTGGGTCAGGTCATTGGTGCCAAAGCTCAAAAAGGCGCTGCTCTGGGCCAGATCACCGGCGCGAAGGGCGGCGCGCGGGGTCTCCACCATCACCCCGAGCTTATAGGCCACCATGCCGCCAAGCCTGGCCGCAACCGCCTCAACCCGCGCCTTGATCAGCTCGACCTCCCGGTTGGCCGACACCAGCGGGATCATGATTTCGGGCACCACTGCATCGCCGGTGCTGGCAAAAACCTGCGCGGCGGCCTCAAAGATCGCCCGCGCCTGCATCTCGTAAATTTCCGGCATGGTGA
>WFQA01000290.1 GCA_015487255.1 Paracoccaceae bacterium
TCCCGGCTGCCCGTTTTTTATGGGTCTACGCCCTGATCTGCGCGTCGATGATCTGGCGAATATTGGCGATGGGCAGGTCGGTCTCCTCGCCGGCACGGTGGATCAGCACAAGTCTGCGGGTTTCCTGCGGAGCACAAAACGGCACGATATTTAGATGCTCATGTAATGGCGGGGCCAAAAACCGCTGCGGCACGATCGAGACCCCGAACCCCTCGCGCACCATTTTCTCGATCGCGTCGAGGCTGTCCACCTCCATGATCTCGTTTACCCTGATCCCGCGCGATTGCAGGCGGGCCGACACCTGATGCCCCATCCATGTCATGTTTTCAAAGGCGATAAACGGGTGGGCCCGCAGCAGGGCCCCGTCGGAAACGGCGGGGATATGCTTTGGCGCAATCACATAGAGCGGCTCGATCACCAGCTCCTGCACCTGCAATTCCGGCAGGGCGGTGATCGGGGCGGTAAGGATGGCGAAATCCAGATCGAGGTTCAGCACCTGCAGCGCCAGATTGCCCGACAGGCCCGATTTGACCTTGATGCGGATGCCGGGCTGGCGGTGCTGCAACTCCCGCAGCACCACCGGTAACAGATGCTGGGCCTCGGTCGGCACAATGCCGAACGAGATCTGGTCCCGGTGTTGCAGCCCGGCCCCGACCAGCCGCACGGTTTCCACCATCTTCAGCGCCTTTTGCGCCGCCTGCGCCGTGGCCCGCCCGGTGGCGGTGAGCGTGGCGGGGCGGGTGGAGCGGTCAAACATTTTCTGGCCAAGCTCCTCCTCCAGCGTGCGGATTTGCAGGGAAATGGCCGAATGGCTGAGAGAAACCTTGTCGGCCGCAGCGGAAAAGCTATTGTTCTCTAAAATGGCGACAAGGGATTTGAGCTGTTGCAGGTTCATTGCAATCTCCTTTTAGCAAGAAAACCTAACACTAACTCGAGGATAAGTCACTTTTATTTCGCAAAACTGGCTCTATTCTGGATGCAGGAGAAGAATCACATGCAAGACAATGCAAATTCAGGCCCGCTCACCGGGGTCAAGGTGTTGGATCTGACCCGCATTCTGGCCGGGCCGACCAGCACCCAGCTTTTGGGTGATTACGGGGCGGATGTGGTCAAGGTCGAGCGGCCCGACATTGGCGATGACACCCGCAAATGGGGCCCGCCCTATGTGAAAGACAGCGCAGGCAATGACAGCGGGGAGAGCGCCTATTTTCTGGCGTCAAACCGCAACAAGCGCTCATTGGCGGCGGATATCGCCAGCCCCTCGGGCGCGGCCCTGATCCGGCGGCTGGCGGCCAAAGCCGATGTGCTGGTGGAGAACTATAAGCTCGGCGGGCTGAAGAAATACGGGCTGGATTACGAGGCGATCAAGGCGATCAACCCCGATATCATCTATTGCTCGATCACCGGTTTTGGCCAGACCGGCCCCAATGCCCACCTGCCGGGCTATGATCTGATGGCGCAGGGTTACGGCGGCATCATGAGCCTGACCGGCGCGCCGGACGGCCCGCCGATGAAGGTGGGCGTGGGGGTGGCTGACATCATGTGCGGCATGTATGCGGTCAGCGCCATTCTGGCAGCATTGCGACACAGGGATATGGGCGGTGGCGGGCAATATATAGATGTGGCGCTGGTTGACAGCCAGATCGCCTGGCTGGTCAATGAAGGCACGAATTATCTGCAATCGGGCGAGGTGCCGGAGCGCCGGGGCAATGGCCATCCCAATATCGTGCCCTATCAGGTATTTGCCGCCCAGGATGGCCATCTGATCGTCGCGGTTGGCAATGACAGCCAGTTCGCCCGGTTTTGCGCCATCATCGATGCGCCCGAGCTGGCAAAAAACCCGGATTACACCACCAATATCGCCCGGGTCACCAACCGCGACACCCTGCTGCCCAAGCTGGAGGCGCTGCTGGCCAAACGGGGCAAGGCAGAATTGCTCAAGGCGATGAAGGCCGCCAATGTGCCTTGCGGCGAGGTCAATGATCTGGCGGAGGTCTTTGCCTCGGAGCAGGTGGCGGCGCGGGGGATGAAGATCACCATGGCGCATCCCTACAGCCCGGTGCATCTGGTTGCCAACCCGGTAAAGTTTTCCGAAACCCCGGTAAGCTACCGCCACGCCCCGCCGCTTTGTGGCGCCGATACCGACGCGGTTTTGCACGATTGGCTCAAGGAACCAAAGGAATGAAACATGTTTTTGAATGACGGGCAAAAGGCAATACAGGCATCGGCGCTGAAACTGGCGGATGAGGTGATCGCCCCCCTCGCGGCAGAAGTGGACCGAAGCGAGGATTACCCGTGGGATAACGTGAAAGCGCTCACCGAGGCCGGTTTCATGGGGGCCACCATCCCGAAGGCGCATGGTGGGCTGGGGCTTTCCTATATGGATATCGTGCTTGTGGTCGAGGCGATTGCGCGGGTGTGTGGCGTGAGTGCGCGCATTGTGGTGGAAGGCAATATGGGAGCGATCGGGGCGATTTGCGCCTATGGCACCGAGGCGCAAATCGCGCGTGTGGCCCCGCTGGTGCTGTCCGGAGACAAACCAGCGATCTGCATCACCGAGCCGGGCAGCGGCTCGGCGGCGACCAGCATGACCACAACGGCAGTGAAAAAGGGCAATAAATATGTGCTGAACGGGGTCAAGCACTGGATCACCGGCGGCGGGGTCTCCAAAGCGCATCTGATTTTTGCCCAGGTCGAGGAAAACGGCGCGCGGCTGGGCATCGGCGGGTTTATCGCGGTGCGGGGCGAGGATCAGGGGCTGAAGATCGGCACCCGCGAGCCGGCAATGGGGCTGCGCGGCATTCCGGAAACCGAGGTGATTTTTGAAGACCTGGAGATTGATGCTTCCATGGCGCTGATCCCTCCCGAGGGGATAAAGCGTGGCTTTTCCGGGTTGATGAATGCCTATAACGGCCAGCGCGTGGGCGCGGGCACGGTGGCGCTGGGCATTGCGCAGGGGTCTTACGAGCAGGCGCTGGGCTTTGTGAAGCTGCGCGAGCAGTTCGGCCGCCCGATTGCCGAGTTCCAGGGGCTGCAATGGATGCTGGCGGATATGAACGTGGCGCTGGAAAGCGCGCGGATGATGATCTGGCGGGCGGCGCAATCTGCCGCCCATACCGGCAGTGGCTTTCCTGACCCGTTGATGGCGGCACAGGCCAAGCTGGCGGCTTCGGAAATGGCGGTAAAGGTCACGAATGATGCCCTGCAAATGCACGGTGCCGCTGGCTATTCGCGCAATCTGCCACTGGAGCGCATGCTGCGTGATGCCCGGATGTTCACCATCGGCGGCGGCACGGCGCAGATGTTGCGCAACCTGATCGCGGGCAAGGTGCTGGGGATGAAACTCCCGCAAACAAGAGATGGATATATAAAATGACCACAGCCGCACAAATCATAGCGCAAAAACTGGTCGAGGCCGGATGCCGGCACGCTTATGGCATGCCCGGCGGCGAGGTGCTTTTGCTGATGCAGGCACTGAGCGAGGCCGGCATTGAATTCACCCTTTGCAAGCACGAAAACAACGCTGGCTATATGGCCGAGGGCAGTTACCATGCCACCGGCGCACCGGGGATATTGCTGACCACCATCGGGCCGGGGCTGGCCAACGGGGTTAATTCGGTCGCCAATGCCTATCAGGAACAGGTGCCGCTTATTGTGCTTTCGGGTTGTATCGGGCGCGGCGAGGCCGAAAGCTTCACCCATCAGGTGATCGACCAGAGCGCGCTGATGGCCCCGATCACCAAAGCACAGTTTCAGGTGGCGAAAGGCTCGGCGCAGCAGGTGATCGAAAAGGCGCTGGATATCGCGCGGGCCGACCCGCCGGGGCCGGTGCATGTGGATGTGCCGCATGATATTGCAGGAAGCGATGTCGAGCTGATCGAACGCGCGCTGTTGGCACCTTTGCCTGCGGCCTGGCCCGAGGGGGATGCGCTGGAGGCGGCGCGGGCCATGCTGGCCAGGGCCGAGCGGCCAGTAATTCTGGCAGGGCTGGGGGCGGTGCATCATCATGCGGGCGCGGCGATTCTGGCACTGGCCGAGGCCGGTGAGATTCCGGTGCTGACCACCTATAAGGCCAAGGGGATTATCGACGAGCACCACCCGCTTTGCCTTGGCGGGCACGGGTTGTCTCCGAAATCCGACACCGTGGTGCTGCCGCTGCTGAAGGAATCCGATTGTATCATTCTGGCGGGGTATGACCCGATCGAGATGCGCAATGGCTGGGTGGAGCCATTTGCGGCCGCCAATGCCATCGAGATCATCCATGCGGATATTCAACACGGCATGCACGGCGCGGCGGTGCGCTTTGTCGGGGATGTGGGGCTTGGCGTGGCAGCGCTGCAAAGCGCGGTGGCAGGCAAAACCGGCGGCGCGCCCGCGGCCCGCGCGGCGCTGGAGGATATGTTTGCCGCGCGCGAAAACTGGGGGCCGCATCAGGTATTTGCCACGGTGCTGGAGGCCTTGCCCGAAGGGGGTATTGCAACCGCCGATAGCGGCGCCCACCGGATATTGCTGAGCCAGATGTGGCGCTGCAAAACCCCGCAAACCCTGCTGCAATCGAGCTGCTTTTGCACCATGGGCGTGGCTCTGCCGCTGGCGATGGGCTATGCCCATGCCGCCGGGGTCGACGGGCCGCAGGTGGTTGCCTTTGTCGGCGATGCGGGCTTTGAAATGGTAATTGGCGAACTGACCACCGCGCGGGATGCGGGAATCAACCTGACGGTAGTGGTGCTGGTGGACGAGGCTTTAAGTTTAATTGACCTCAAGCAATCACGATCAAACCTGCCACAATTGGGGGTTAACTTTGGCGCAACTGACATTGTTGCGGTTGCGAAGGCCTATGGCGGCAGTTCAGAGTGGATAAACGACAAGAAACAGTTGATCGGTGCGACAAATCGTGCATTTAATCACGGAGGCGTGACTGTGCTTGCATGCCGGATAGATAAATCCGGCTATGCGGGGGCATTTTAGGCCAGGCGTTATGGGCGCGCGTCAAGCCATCGCGCGCGTTACAGAGTCGGATTTCCGGCCCAGATCAGGTGGCACACGAAAACTATCCCGGAGGATAATATGAAACTGAAATCACTTGCGATTGCGATGACCGTAGCGGGTGCCATTGGCGGCACGGCCTCGGCTCAGGAGCAGAGCTTTATCTCGATCGGCACCGGCGGTGTGACCGGGGTTTATTACCCGGCGGGCGGCGCGATCTGCCGCCTGGTGAACAAAAACCGCCAAGAGACCGGCATTCGCTGCTCGGTTGAATCAACCGGTGGCTCGATTTACAACATCAACACCCTGCGCGCCGGCGAGCTTGAATTTGGTGTGGCGCAATCCGACTGGCAGTTCCACGCCTATAACGGCACCTCGAAATTCGAGGAGCAAGGCCCGTTTGAGGACCTGCGCGCCGTATTCTCGCTGCACCCCGAGCCGGTAACCATTCTGGCCCGCCGCGATGCCAATATTTCCAATATCACCGACATTCCGGGCAAGCGCTTCAATATCGGCAATGCCGGTTCCGGCACACAAGGCACCTGGGAAGTGATCGAGGAAGCCTTTGGCTGGCAGCGCTCCGACCTGGCGCTGGCCTCGGAAATGAAATCGGCCGAAACCGCCGGTGCGCTGTGCGACAATAAAATCGATGGCTATTTCTGGCTGGTTGGCCACCCTTCCGGCCTGACCCAGGAGACCATCGCCTCTTGTGATGCGGTGATCGTGCCTGCGGTGGCGCCTGAAATCGATGCGCTGATCGAGGCCAACCCCTACTACCGTTATGCGACCATTCCCGGTGGCATGTATCCGGGCAACCCAGATGACATCCAGACCTTTGGTGTGGGCGCAACGGTTGTGACTTCGGCCAATGTTTCCGAAGAGGCGGTTTATCAGGTGGCCATGGCTGTGCTTGGCAATCTTGACGATTTCCGCAAGTTGCACCCGGCATTTGCCAATCTGAAAGCGGAAGAAATGATTGCCGACAGTCTTTCGGCTCCACTGCACCCCGGTGCTATTCGCGCGTATCGCGAATTGGGCCTGATGGATTAATCGGCACTTCATAAAAATGGAGGGGGCTTCCCGGCCCCTTCCAACCCCAAGAAAATAAGGGCTTAAGCCCAGTTTCACAACAAGGGAAAAACGATGAGTGATCAAAGCAACGCAAATGCCGCGCCTGAACTGGACGCCGCAGCCCTTGCCGATATGGATGTCGGCGCACGCAACCCGGATAATTGGCAAGGTAAAATGCTGGCGGGGGTGGCACTCACCTGGGCCGTGTTCCAGATATACACCGCTTCGGTTTTGCCCTTCACGCTTAGCCAGTGGAGCGGCCTGCCGCAATTTGTGATCAACTCGGATAAAGAGCGCGCCATCCATCTGGCTTTTGCGCTGTTTCTAGCCTGCACGGCCTTTCCGCTTTTCAAATCCTCCTCGCGCAACCGCATCCCGTGGTATGACTGGGCGCTGGGCCTTGGCGGGGTGGTGGTGACCATGTATCTGGTGTTTAACCAGTCGGCCATCTCGCTGCGCTCGGGCCTGCCAACCACCACGGATCTGGTCATTTCCGCCTCGGGGCTGCTGATTGTGCTGATCGCCACTTACCGGGCACTCGGCCTGCCGATGGTGATCGTGGCCAGTGTGTTTCTGATCTATGTGTTTTTTGGCGACCGGCAGTTCATCCCGGACGGTATCCAGTGGAAAGGGGCCAGCTTTGGCAAGGCCATGTGGCACTTCTGGATGCAGACCGAAGGGGTGTTTGGCCAGGCGCTCGGGGTATCGGCCTCGATGGTGTTTTTGTTTGTTCTATTTGGCTCCCTGCTGGAAAAAGCCGGGGCGGGGAATTATTTTATTCAGGTGGCGTTTGCGCTGATGGGGCATTTTCGCGGTGGCCCGGCCAAGGCGGCGGTGGTTGCTTCGGCGGCGACGGGGCTGATCTCTGGCTCCAGTATCGCCAATACCGTAACCACCGGCACATTCACCATTCCGCTGATGAAGCGGGTGGGGTTTTCGGCCGAGAAAGCCGGCGCGGTCGAGGTGGCCTCCTCCACCAACGGGCAGCTCACGCCGCCGGTGATGGGGGCGGCGGCGTTTTTGATGATCGAATATGTCGGCATTCCCTATATGGCGGTGATCAAACACGCGTTTTTGCCTGCGGTCATCTCCTATATCGCGCTGGTTTATATCGTGCATCTCGAGGCCTGCAAAATGGGGCTTGAGGGCCTGCCGCGCCCCGGTGAGCCAAAAACCCGGGCGCAAAGGCTGATGGGTGTTGCCTTTGGTTTTCTGGTGTTTATCGGGTTGTCGCTCGGGGTTTATTACGGGCTGGGCTGGCTGAAGCCGATGTTTGGTGATTACACCATGTATGGCATGATGGCGGTGTTTTTGATCGCCTATCTCGGGCTGATCTACTGGGCCGCCAAATACCCTGATCTGGTGATCGATGATCCGGATTCACCTTTGGTGAAGCTGCCTGAAATCGGGCCGGTGGCCAAAACCGGCTATTATTACGGCCTGCCGGTGGTGGTGCTGATCTGGAGCCTGATGATCGAGCGTTTTTCGCCGGGGCTTTCGGCCTTTTGGGCCACCATGGCGATGATCTTTGTATCGCTCACCCAGCACCCGCTGAAGGCGCTGTTCAGGGGTGAAACCGCGCTTGGGGATAGTCTTTCACGCGGCTGGGCGCAGTTGATCGACGGGATGATTGCCGGTTCGCGCAACATGATCGGCATTGCAGTAGCCACCGGCACCGCGGGCATTATCGTTGGCACGGTTTCCCTGACCGGGGCGCATCTGATCATTGGCGAGTTCATCGAGTTCATCTCGGGCGGCTCACTGATATTGATGCTGATCTATGTGGCGATTTTCTCGCTGGTGCTTGGTATGGGCCTGCCGACAACGGCGACCTATATCGTGATCGTATCGCTGATGGCGCCGGTGATTATTACCGTTGGCGCGCAATCAGGGCTGATCGTGCCGCTGATCGCGGTGCATATGTTTGTGTTTTACTTCGGGATCTTGGCGGATGACACCCCGCCGGTCGGGCTGGCGGCCTTTGCCGCGGCGGCGATCTCCAAGGGCGACCCGATCAAAACCGGTATCATAGGCTTTTCCTATGACCTGCGCACGGCGATTCTGCCTTTCCTGTTTATCTTCAACACGGAATTGCTGCTGATCGATGTGACCCCGATGCAGGCGGTGTTTGTGTTCTTTGTGGCGGTGGTGGCGATGCTGTTATTTGCCTCGGCCACGCAAAGCTGGTGGCTGACAAGAAACAAGATGTGGGAAAACGCGGCGCTGCTGCTGATCGCCTTTACCCTGTTTCATCCGGGGTATTGGCTCAATATGGTGCAGCCGCCCTATGTGGATACCAGCCCGACGGAAATAGCCCGCATCGCCACCGAAGCGCCGGATGACGACGTGCTGCGCATCCGGGTGACCGGTGAAAACTTTGCCACCGGCAGGGTGACCACCACCACCATCGAGCTGCCCCTGGGGGCCAGGGATTATGGCGACGGCCCGGCGCGGCTGGAGCAATTCGCCGGCATATCCTTTGCCGATGATGGTGAGAATGTGGTTGTCGACAATGTGGTCTTTGGCAAGATCGCACAGGAAAAGGGCCTGGATTTTGACTGGCAGGTGCTGAATGTGGAAGTGCCGGCCGAACGCCCGATGAAGGAATGGTTCTATATTCCGGCCCTGTTGCTGCTGGCGCTGATCTGGTTGTTGCAAAAAGGCCGAGTTCGCAAGCAAACCCGGCAAATGGCCTAAGGAGGGCTGGTTATGTATAAGAAAATATTCGTACCTGTGGACCTCAATCAGGAAAGCTCGTGGAAGATGGCACTGCCGGTGGCGGTGAAAATGGCACAGGAAAACAGCGCCAAACTGGTGGTTTTTTCGGTGGTGCCGGATTTTGGCATGGCGATTGTCGGGTCGTTTTTCCCGCCTGACCACGCGGATAACATGCTCAAGGAAGCCGAGCAAAACCTGAAAGCACTGGTGGAGCGCGAGGTGCCCTCGGATGTGGCGGTAACCTCCTATGTGCGCCACGGCACGATCTACAAACGGATCATCAAAGCCGCTGACGAACTGGGGGCGGACCTGATCGTGCTGGCCTCGCACCGGCCCGAAACCAAGGATTATCTGCTTGGGCCGAATGCGGCGCGGGTGGTTCGCCATGCCCGGCAATCGGTATTTGTCGTGCGCGAATAGCCTATGCGGCCAATGATTATCGCCGCGCCAAACGGGGCGCGGCGCGGCAAGAAGGATCACCCCAACCTGCCGGTAACCGTGCCTGAAATTGCCACGCAGGCCGCGCTTTGCCAGCAGGCCGGGGCGGCTGTATTGCACCTGCATGTGCGCGATGGAAACGGCGCGCATAGTCTTGATGCCGGGCTTTATCGCGCGGCAAACACCGCGATTGCCGGGGCCGCGCCGGGCATGCTGGTGCAGATCACCACCGAGGCGGCGGGCATATTCGGGCTGGAAGCGCAAATCGCCTGTGTGGAGGCCGTTCGCCCCGAGGCCGTTAGCGTGGCCTGGCGGGAGTTTGCCCCGGAAGAGAACCCGGCCGCGCGGCGATTTTATGACTGGGCGCAGGACGAGGGGATCCATGTGCAGCATATCCTTTATTCACCAAAGGAAATCGCGCGCTTCAACGCCTATGGCTTGCAGCACCAGAGTGTGCTTTTGGTTCTGGGGCAATATGGCAGCGCTGAGGCGCGGCCCGGGGATTTGCCCGCCTATCTGGGCGCGCTGGGCGAGGTGCGGGACTGGACGGTCTGTGCCTTTGGGCCAAAGGAACATGCGGTGGCCATGGCGGCGATCAAGGCGGGCGGCCATGCACGGGTTGGCTTTGAGAACAATCTGTGGCGGCGAGATGGCAAGCTGGCCGCAGGCACCCATGAACTGGTGGCGCAGATGGAAATGAACGTGATGGGCGCGCAAGATGTGCGCCGCTTATGGGGGCTGGGCTAGATGGCCAATCATGTATTTCACCGCTCACCCGTGCCGATGCCTCAGGTGGCTTCGGGGGATGGCTGCTATTTGCTGGATACTTCCGGCAAGCGCTATTTTGATGCCGGAGATGCGGCGGTTTCCTGCCTTGGGCATAGTGACGGGCATGTGAAAGACGCGATCAGGGCGCAGTTGGATGCAATCGCCTTTGCCCATTCCGGCTTTTTTACCTCTGCCCCGGCGGAGGCGCTGGCTGATAAACTGGTGGAACATGCACCGCAGGGGATCGAGCGGGTTTACCTTGTGTCGGGCGGATCAGAGGCGGTGGAGTCGGCGATCAAGCTGGCGCGGCAGTATTTTGTGGAAAAGGGCGAGCCCGCGCGCGGCCATGTGATCGCCCGCAAGCAGAGCTATCACGGCAACACGCTGGGGGCCTTGAGCGCGGGCGGAAACGAATGGCGGCGCGGGCAGTTTGCCCCGCTTTTGCTGGGGATGAGCCATATCAGCCCCTGCTATGAATACCGGCTGCGCGATGAAGGGGAAAACGCCGAAGCCTACGGCCTGCGGGCCGCGGATGAGCTGGAGGCGGAGATTTTGCGGGTTGGGCCTGAACGGGTGATGGCGTTTATCGCCGAACCGGTGGTTGGGGCCACTTTGGGGGCGGTGCCTGCGGTGCAGGGCTATTTTGCCCGTATCCGCGAGATATGTGACCGCTACGGCGTGCTTTTGATTCTGGACGAGGTGATGTGCGGCATGGGGCGCACCGGCACGCTGTTTGCCTGCACGCAAGATGGGGTGCGGCCCGATATTTTAACCATCGCCAAGGGGCTGGGGGCGGGGTATCAGCCGGTCGGGGCCATGCTGTGCAGTGGCGAAATCTACGGCACCATCACCAGTGGCAGCGGGTTTTTCCAGCACGGGCACACCTATATGGGCCATCCGGTGGCCGCCGCCTGCGCGTTGGCCGTGCTGGAGCGGATTGTGGATGACGGTTTGCTGACGCGGGTCAAGCAGCTCGGCGTGCATATGGAATCGCAATTGGTGGCAGCTTTGGGGCAACACCCGAATGTGGGCGATATTCGCGGGCGCGGGCTGTTTTGGGGGGTGGAACTGGTGGCCGAGCGCAGCCGCAAGCAACCCTTTGATCCGGCTCTGAAAATTGCGCCAGCCATTAAAAAGGCGGCCTTCAGGCGGGGCCTGATGTGCTATCCGATGCAGGGCACGATAGACGGGCGACACGGCGACCATGTGCTGCTGGCCCCGCCGTTTATTATGAATGAATCCCAGGTAGACGAGGTGGTGGATGGGTTGAAATTCGCTTTGCTGGAGGTATTGGCCGGGATATAGCGGCCTCGGGCGCCCGGAAATCCAATACGGGAACCCGCAAGAACAGGGTTGAATCTGTAGTTGCTGCAGGCTTTGTGGTCCGGCCGGGCCGGCAGAGCCGCGTCCTGCGCCTTAGCATGCTGACACCGTAAATCGTCGAGATGATACTTGACGAGTGCCAACCGCAGGAGATGACATTGGCCGCATTGCTGGAGCCGTTTCCGCTGGAGTGGGAGAGGTAAAAACAACATTTTGCAGGGTTGACGGCTTCAAAATGAAGTAGCTTCCGGCCACCACTATCAAGAACAAGTGAATCGTGAAAACGGGGAAACTAGACAGGCTTATACCGCCATCCCCTAAATACTGATGAGAGGATGCGCGCCATGAAAAAAACAATATCCGACATGTTTAACTCACCGATGTATTTTGAGCCATGGGAGTTTGGGTATATGGGCGAGCCGGTGGGCACATTGCGGTATTTGCCAATGGAGGGACCGCCAACGATACGCAACAGCTAAACCCGACCATCGAGTATTACTTCCAATCATGGGATTTGGGCTTTCTCTTGTTTGATCTGCGCACCCATGATCGCCAAGATTTACCCGTGGCCGAGCTGCTCATCGTAACCGGTGTCCCGTCCCCACCTTACGCTGCCACGTCTAGTCTGCGATTTGATCCTTTCTGATAATTGGAAGGAGTTAATCATGGGAGCTACATCGGAGCTACGAGTGGAGTCCGGGTTGAGGACCGAGGTATTGTCAACGCCCAAGGGGCAGCGGCGATGGCCGGATGAGGTGAAGGCACGGATTGTGGTGGAAACGCTGGTTGCGGGAGTAACTGTCAAAGAGGTGGCGTTGCGGTATGAATTGCAGCCGCACCGTGTTTCGGAATGGCGGCGGTTTGCGCGAGAGGGGAAGCTGGTGCTTCCGGATATCTCGGGGGCGGTTTTTGCGCCGGTTGTTGTGGGTCCCACGCCTGAGGCTACAGCGGTTGCTGCTTCGCCCATCGAGTTGGTCAGCAGGGGTGTGACGTTGCGGCTGGATGGGCAAACACCGGCAGCGCGGATAGCCGAGATTGTGTATGCACTGGGGGCGGCCTCGTGATCTTTCCGTCCAATCGGGTGCGGATATTTGTGGCTACCGAGCCGGTGGACTTTCGCAAGGGCCATAGCGGGCTGACCGGTTGAAGTTGCTCTACCGGGACGGCTCCGGCCTCGTCATGGCTTATAAGCGACTGGAGGAGCACGTGTTCAAATGGCCGACCATTTCCAACGGCATGATGCGGCTGAACCATGCGCAGTTCGAGGCGTTATTTGCGGGGCTGGATTGGCGCAAAGTTCACGCTTTGGAGGCCTGTCCACCGGCTGCGGCAGAGTGAATCACGGGTGCGTTTGGCCGGGTATTTGCAGGCCGGATTTGCTATAAACCGGCCGTGACAAATGCCGATGATCTTCCCGATGATATTGATGCACTGAAGGCGCTGCTTATGTTGTGTCAGGCAAAAAAAGCATATCAGGACGACCAGCTTTCTACGCAGGACGCCCTGATCGAACGCAAAGAAGATCGCATCCAACGGTTGGAAAAATTGTTGACTGACTTCAGGCGGGCCTTGTTCGGGGTCAAGTCAGAGAAGATCAACCCTGAGCAATACGAGCTGGCACTGGAAGATATTGAAACGGCTATGGCTGCTATCCATGCTGAAGACGAGGTCATTGATCCGCCCAAATCCAAAACCGCACAGCGTAAATCCAACCGTGGCCATTTGCCCAAGCATTTGCCTCGCGTTGAAGAAATAATAGAACCGGAAAGCACGATCTGTGCAGGGAATATCCGAAACTTTGTGTATGGGGTCTGGCCCATGCGGTTAAAACGGGTCACTTGTTGAACCGCTCGGGGTAAAGAATAGCGAATTGATTGCGGGCGGCAACTCTTACCGGTAGGTGATTGCTTGCAATCACCGAGAGGCCACTCTCTGACCACCCTGCCTTTTTTCTCAAAATTGCGGATTGCGAGATAAA
>WFQA01000291.1 GCA_015487255.1 Paracoccaceae bacterium
AAGTTCTTTCGCGCCCTGTTCAGTGCTCCACCGCATCAGTGAATCATGGCAGGCCCCAGCGCTAATTGCGTGCTCCACCGCCTCGGCAACGGCCTGCGGAGCAGAGGATGTGGGCACCACGCCCAGCCCATTCCCGACCAACTCTTGCGCCAACTCGCTCTCCGGCTCAACAAGTGCCAGCACCGGCACACCAAGCCCCAGATAGGTCAGTAATTTGGAAGGATAAGCGACCCGGTAAATATCCGGCGCCAGCGAGACCAGCCCCAGATCGGCCTCCTCGATCAGAGCGCGAGCTTGCCAAAAGGGTAAAAACGGCGCGAATTTTACCTGTTTATGCCCCTTCCATCTGGCCTTCAACCCCGGCAACGCCGCACCGTCTCCCAGCAAAAACAGCTCCAGTTCGGGATGCTCTGCAAAGGCTCGCGCCACCCCTTCGGTGAGCAGATCAAGGTTTTGGAAGCGCCCAAGATTACCGGCAAAAATAACCCGGAATTTCCCCGCCTCTTTGCGATATTCTGCTGGCGGTGCTTGGCTTTTATCAAAATCGTCAAGCAGAAAATTGTTAATAATATGGATCGGCAGCACCCCAAGCCCGCGCGTCTTCAAAGTGTTTTCCATATCTTTTGACAGCACGACAATCGCGGCAGCGCGGCGCAGGGTCTGGTTATCAAGCCAGCGCAGCAACCTGAAAACCAGCCCACGCCCCAGCCGCCCGCCGCTGTATTTTGAAACTTCAGGGTGGATATCCATCATATGGTAAACGAATTTCGCCCCCACCAGCCGCGCCGCCAGGCTGGCACTCCAGGCGGCCACAACCGGCGGGAAGGTCGAGGCAGAAACCACATCGGGCCGCAGGCGCAGCACCCGGAAAAACAGCGCTGTGCAATAGATAAACACGTTGAGAAGCCGGAAAACCGGATTGCGGCGGCTTTCCGGCAGCACCCGGCAGCGGCGCACTTCAAGCACACCAAGCCGCTCGCGGCGCGGGGCCGTTTGCCCGGCCCGGTAAGAGGGGCGCGAGGCAAAAATATGCACCTCGTGACCAGCCGCGGCAAGCGCCGCGCCAATGCTGCGCAGCATCAGCGCATAGGGGGCGGTGTCGGGCCAGAAATATCGATGGGTGAGCAGGATCTTCATCCCGCGCCATCCAGCAAGGTGGTGATATGGCCGATGACCTCATCCTGCTCATCCATGCTCATATCACTGCCCGACGGCAGGCAAAGCCCGGTGCTGAACAGCGCGGCATCCACCCCGCGCCCGACATAGCGCGCGCCGTCAAAAAGCGGCTGTAAATGCATGGGTTTCCAGAGCGGGCGCGCCTCGATCTCCTCGGCCAGCAAGGCCAGCCGCACGGCCTCGCGGTCAAGGCCCGGAGTTTGCGGATCAAAGCTGAGCGCGGTCAGCCAATGGGAAGAAAACACCCCCTCCGGCTCGGGCATGAAAGAAAGGCCGGGGCGGGCAAGCGCTTGTTTATATTTAAAAAACACCGCACGCCGGGCTTCAACCCGTTGATCGAGCACCTGCATCTGCCCCAGCCCGATCGCCGCGCAGATGTTGCTGAGCCGGTAATTGTAGCCATAGGTGGAATGTTCATAATGCGGTGCCGGGTCGCGCGCCTGCGTGGCCAGAAACCGGGCCTGATCAGCGATATTTTCAGAGCGGCTCACCAGCATGCCGCCACCCGATGTGGTGATGATTTTATTGCCGTTGAAAGAAAGGATCGCCAGATCGCCACCACTGCCGCATTTGCGCCCGTCAAACGCGCCGCCAAGGCTTTCGGCGGAATCAACCACCAGGGCCACGCCATAGCGCTGGCACAATGCCTCAAGCCGGGTTATATCGGCGCTCTGGCCGTAAAGATCGGTTGGCACAATCGCCTTTGGCAGGCGGTTTTCCCTGTTGGCCCTGGCCAGTTCCTCCTCGATCAAATCGCAAGAAAGCGTCCAGCTTGATGGGTCGAGATCAAAGAAAACCGGTGTCGCCCCAAGGTAAAGCACCGGAAATATCCCGCCCGCGAAGGTCATGGACGAAATCCACACCTCATCCCCCGCCCCGACCCCGACCAGCCGCAAGCCAAGATGCAGCGCCGCCGAGCCGGAGCTCAGCCCGACACAATGCAGCCCCCCGCCCAGATAATCAGCCATCACCGCCTCGAATGCATCAAGCTGCGGGCCAAGCGGGGCGATGAAATTGCTCTGAAAAGCCTCGGCCACAAAGCCCTGCTCGCTGCCGTCCATATGGGGTTTGGAAAGATAAATCCGCATGTTATTCTCCGTATCCATGGGCTTTGAGCACCGGGGCAAAAACCGGTGCCAGCCCGGCAGGCACCGGGCGGGGCGGGTGCGCACCCCGGCGCACAATCAAACTGGCCCGCGCGATCTGCGCCGGATCTGGCACCTGCCCGAGAAAGGCCAGTATCCGGCTAAGCTCCGCTTCCGGCGCGGCAATAAAATCCTCATAGCGCAGCTCGATCACCCTGTCTTTTGCCATATTGGCAAAAGCCGCATCGGCCCGCACCACACTGGCCGCCCATTGCATCGCCGTCAGGCGGGGCAGATCGGTGCCGGCCAGTTCATCCATACCCTTGAAACGCGGCCCCCAGCTTGAAAAACGCCGCATCCTGCCGCGCAGCGCCAGCCGGTTTTTCACAAATGAAAGCCCGTAGCGCGGCAGGTCACCCTTGGGCGCATAGCGGATTTTGGCCCAAAAATAAGGCAGGCCGGGCATTTCCAGCTCGCCGCGCCAGCGCTTCTCGGCCGAGGCCGCCACATCTGCACCATGGCGGATGATATGGACAAACCGCGCCTCGGGCAAAACTGCCGCCACAAAGCCAACCCGCAGCGCGTTGGCGCAGGTCTTTTCCACCACAAATTCCGGCTGGCCATTTTGCCGCCAGATTTTCATAAACTGCCGGCGGATAAAGTGCTTCACCTCGGGGCGTGCGGCTTCAACCGGCAATTCGTCATCGGGCCAGTCGATATTGCCATGCCGCCAGATCGGGTTGATCTCGTCACACTTCCAGCTGGCAAAACCGGGCAGACCGGTCAGCACATCGCGCAGCACATTGGTGCCCGAGCGCCCGGCACCGATGATCACCAGCGGCGTAAAAGGCAGCCCGCCCATCAGCCGCGCACCGTTTTCAGGATATAACCGATATCCTTGCCCATCGACCAACTTTCCAGATACTCTAGGTTGATGCGCACCTTGTCGGGCCAGATCACCTCGTCATTATAGCGCTCCGGGTCGGGTTGCGCGGCCAGTATCTCCTCCTCGTTGCGGTATTTCAGCGTGGCCGGGCCGGTAATGCCCGGGCGCAGCTCCAGCAGGGCACGGTGCTTAGGGGGGAGCTTGTCCAGATAGCCCGGCACATCGGGACGCGGGCCAACAAAAGACATCTCGCCTTTGAGCACATTCCAGAGCTGGGGCAGTTCGTCGATCTTCAGGCGGCGAAAGCGCGCGCCCCATTTGGTGATCCGGGCGTCATTGCTGGTGGTAATACTGGTGCCGGCGACCGGGCGCATGGTGCGCAATTTAACCACCCAAAACAGCCGCCCGTGCCGCCCGACCCGCTGTTGCTGGAAAAATCCGCTTGCTCCGGTATCCTTGCGGGCAATCAGCCAGCTGACGAGGATAACCGGCCAAAGCAACAGCAGGCCCAGCGCCGAGGCGATAATATCAAAACCGCGTTTCATGATCTTCGCGCGCATGGTCATCGGGCCGGGTCATTGGAGCGGATCCCGTCCCAGCTGTTGGAAAGTAGCGCCGTGCCCAGAATCAGGTTCACCACCCGTTCGGCGGTGTTTTCGATACAATAATCCGCTGGCACGGGCGGTGCGGATTGCCGCCGGGTGATCGCCTCCACCCCGTTCAGGATGGTATCGGCGTTCAGCCCGGTCATGATGA
>WFQA01000292.1 GCA_015487255.1 Paracoccaceae bacterium
CTCAAAGACCTGAAAACACGGATCGAGAGCGTTAAGTCAACGCGCAAGATCACCAAGGCCATGCAGATGGTGGCGGCGGCAAAGCTGCGCCGCGCCCAGGAATCCGCTGAAGATGCGCGCCCTTATGCGGCGCGCATGAATGCGGTGCTGGGCAACCTGGCGCAGGGTGCAGCGGAAAGTGAAAACGCCCCGCTGTTGCTGCGTGGCAGCGGCAAGGACGAGGTGCATCTGCTTATCGTTGCCACCTCCGAGCGCGGGCTGTGCGGCGGGTTCAACTCCAGCATCGCAAAAATGGCGCGCGCACATACCCATGAGTTGATCGCGGCAGGCAAGAGCGTGAAAATGATCACGGTTGGCAAAAAGGGGCGGGACCAGCTCAAGCGCGAGTTTGGTGACATCATGATTGACCATGTGGATATGTCCGAGGTCAAGCGCCTTGGTTATGCCCATGCATCGCAGATCGGCAAAGACGTGATCAAGCGGTTTGATACCGCCGAGTTTGACGTGGCCACGATCTTTTACAGCCGTTTCCAATCGGTTGTCAGCCAGATCCCGACCGCGCTGCAACTGATTCCGGCAAAGTTTGAAGCGGATGAGGCGGCTTCTGTCTCCACGCTTTATGATTTTGAGCCGGAGGAAAGCGAAATTCTGGATGATCTGCTGCCGCGCGCAGTCAGCACCCAGATTTTTACCGCCTTGCTGGAAAACGGTGCCTCCGAACAGGGCGCGCGCATGTCGGCAATGGATAACGCGACCCGCAATGCGGGCGAAATGATCGACAAACTGACCATCGAGTTCAACCGCTCGCGTCAGGCTGCGATTACCAATGAATTGATCGAGATTATCTCGGGCGCTGAAGCGCTTTAACTGGAGAAAAACTGATGGCTAAAAAAGCTGTAGGTAAAATTACACAGGTGATTGGCGCGGTTGTCGACGTTCAGTTCGAAGACAGCCTGCCGGCGATCCTCAACGCCCTTGAAACCGATAATAACGGCAACCGGCTGGTGCTGGAAGTGGCCCAGCACCTCGGTGAAAACACCGTGCGCACCGTGGCGATGGATGCCACCGAAGGCTTGGTGCGTGGCGGCAAAGTGAGCGATACCGGCGATACCATCCGTATGCCGGTTGGCAATGCCACTCTGGGCCGTATTCTCAACGTGATCGGTGAGCCGGTTGATGAAAAAGGCCCGGTGGAAACCAAAGAGAGCCGCTCCATCCATGGCGAGGCGCCGGAGTTTTCCGAGCAATCGACCGAATCCGAAATTCTCGTGACCGGCATCAAGGTGATCGACCTTTTGGCCCCCTATACCAAAGGCGGCAAAATCGGCCTGTTTGGCGGGGCCGGTGTGGGCAAAACCGTTTTGATCATGGAGTTGATCAACAATATTGCCAAGGTGCACTCGGGCGTGTCGGTTTTTGCCGGTGTGGGCGAGCGCACCCGTGAGGGCAACGACCTTTACCACGAGATGATCGAAGGCGGCGTTATCGTGCCCGACAATCTGGAAGAAAGCAAAATCGCGCTGGTTTACGGCCAGATGAACGAGCCTCCGGGCGCGCGGATGCGGGTGGCGCTTTCGGGCCTGACGCTGGCCGAGCAGTTCCGTGATGAAACCGGCGCTGACGTGCTGTTCTTTGTGGATAACATCTTCCGCTTTACCCAGGCGGGTTCCGAGGTGTCGGCGCTGCTGGGCCGTATTCCTTCGGCGGTGGGTTATCAGCCGACCCTGGCGACCGACATGGGCGCGATGCAGGAGCGGATTACCTCAACCAAAGCCGGGTCCATTACCTCGGTGCAGGCGATTTATGTGCCTGCGGATGACTTGACCGACCCCGCGCCGGCCACTTCTTTTGCCCACCTTGATGCAACGACGGTGCTTGACCGTGCGATCTCCGAGCTGGGGATTTACCCTGCTGTTGACCCGCTCGATTCCACCTCGCGCATTCTTGATCCGCTGGTGGTTGGTGAAGAGCATTATAACGTGGCGCGTGATGTGCAGGGCATTTTGCAGCGCTATAAATCGCTGCAGGATATCATTGCCATTCTGGGCATGGACGAGTTGTCGGAAGAAGACAAGATGACCGTGTCCCGGGCGCGCAAGATTCAGCGTTTCTTGAGCCAACCGTTTGACGTGGCGAAGGTTTTCACCGGCACCGACGGGGTGCAGGTGCCGCTGGAAGACACGATTGACAGCTTCAAGCGGGTTGCGGCCGGTGAGTTTGACCACCTGCCGGAAGCGGCTTTCTATATGGTTGGCGGCATCGAAGACGTGATCGCCAAAGCCGAGAAAATGGCTGCCGAAGCGGCTTAAGGGAGGCTTTGAATGGCTGATACAATGCAATTTGATCTGGTATCGCCAGAGCGCAAGCTGGCCTCGATGCAGGCCGAGAGCGTGGGCATTCCGGCGGCGGACGGCAATATGGTGGCGATGCCAAACCATGCGCCGCTGGTCACCACCCTGCGCCCAGGCTATGTGGTGGTGACGGCCGGCGGGGAGGTTGCGGAATACCTTGTCACCGGTGGTTTTGCCGAGATCTCCGCAGAGGGGATAACGGTTTTGGCCGAGAATGCTCTGCCCAAGGCGGAGGTAACCAAGGCGCTGTTGCAGGAGTTCCACGAGACCGCCAAGGCGGATCTTGAAGCCGCGACCGAGCACAAGAATGCAGACGCCGCCCGCCGGGTGGCCGAGCACCATGAATTGCTGATTCGCCACGGATTATAAGGCAATAATCATACCAAAAAAGGCCTCGCCATTTGGCGGGGCCTTTTTTATGACCGGTGCATGGTAAGCAATAAATACAAAGCCGGGATGGGGTTTGCGATAGCAACCGTGCTGCTTGATGCGATAGGGATCGGCATCATCTTCCCTATCATGCCTGATTTGCTGCTTGATCTGGGTATTGACAGTGTTTCCAACGCTGCGCTTTATGGCGGGGCGCTGGCCACGGCTTATGCGGTGATGCAGTTTATTTTTTTGCCGGTGATGGGCAACCTGTCTGACCGCTATGGCCGCCGCCCGGTGCTGCTGGTGGCAATAGCGGCGCTGGCGGTTGATTACATCGTCATGGGATTGGCGCAAAGTTTTGCATTGTTGTTTATTGGCCGGGTGATCGCGGGCATTGCCGGGGCAACCGTGGCCACCGCCACCGCCTATATTGCCGATATCAGCCCGGCCAGGGACCGCGCCAAAAACTTTGGCATGATCGGCGCGGCGTTTGGGGTTGGGTTTATCCTTGGCCC
>WFQA01000293.1 GCA_015487255.1 Paracoccaceae bacterium
CAAATCCTCGGGCCGTTCAACGCCGCTAAGCAGCTCGTCCAGTAGTTCCTTGGAAATCGTCATTGTCGTCATGCTCCTTCGTTGGTGAAGCATGGACCATTTTACTCATACACAGAAGATCGGACAGTCTCAAATTGCGAAATCGCTTAAGCGGTTTTACTTCAAGCCCAAGGCCTCAAACCGTTCTTTAAATGGCTTATCGGTCTTCATTGCGCTTAAATAATTGTCGCGCTGGTCTTGCCCTTGCGACCAAAGCTTTTGGTCGGATTCCACGGCTTTTTCAACAGCCAAATCGACAAGAGCTTGCCTTGCAGTTATACTTTTCAAAACTGAGTTTTCTGAAACTATTTCTTCCATTGCGGATAGCATTGATTCAATTCTGCGATTTTTATTTTCCCTACTGGCCTTTGCGGCCATTTCGCTGCTAGATTTTTTTCGTTCCAGCTCTTTTAGCGCAATTTCTTCAGATTGCGATAACACCATTTCCATTTCGCGCCATAGGTAACCGACTGAATAGTCATCTTCTAAGATGTAAAAACAATAAAAAATTCTAACCGCATAACCTGCCAGTGAAGTAATGTGATACCGCGAAAGGACATATTTTGCCTCTAAAACAACGGTCCATTTTTCACCATACTCTGATTCTAATGCCGCTTTCTCATCACTAGAAAAAGCCTCAAAAACTTTTTTTGCCGTATCGAAGGATTTGGTTATCACACCACAATCAACAAGAGCATTATAGCACGCGTGATGGAAAGCATCATTGTCTCCGGTGAAAAATTCCAAAGCTTGGGCTGGAATACCATTGTTAATCACAAAGCTTACTTTGTCGAAGTCTTCAATGCTCTTACCCACGGAGAGCGCCCTAACTTGTTCTTCCGCTTCCGATTTGGTTTCATATGCGTAGCGCAAAATTCTAATATCACCCATACCAGTCTTCTTAGTTATGACTGCAAACCAATCAGTTTCTTTTACATCTTCCGGAAGTTTGTTGTCCGCAAGAAGGAACGGATTTCCAAAGTCTGCCCCAGATTTCACCTCGGAACTCACCACCCGTGTTTCTCTGTTTGGTGTTGTTGCCCTTTGTTTTTTATCCATGACCAATCCTCACAACTTGCCCACTTTCCCCTGTCACATATCCCGTCCAGCGCTCAAGCAAGGCGCGGCGGCGGTCTATCAGGTCGGTGCGGGCATAAGCGCGCTCAACATCGCTGCCCACCTTATGCGAAAGGCTCATTTCGGCCACTTCGCGCGGGGCATGGGCAACCTCGCTGGCCCAATCCCTGAAGGTGCTTCTAAAGCCGTGAACCGTTACCCCCTCAACGCCCATCCGGCGCAACAGCATAAGCATGGCCATGTTGGAAAGCGGCTTGTGGCGCTTTTGGCCCTCAAACACATATTCGCTTTGCAGCGCCTTCAACGGCTCGATGATTTCAAGCATGGCAGGGGTCAGCGGCACCCTATGCAGCACTTCGGTTTTCATGCGTTCCTCTGGCACGTTCCAAACCCCGCTTTCAAAATCAAATTCTTCCCAGCGCGCGCCCAGCACCTCGCCCGTGCGCGACCCCGTAAGGCAGGTAAACATAAGCGCCTTGGCAGACATGGCAGAACGGTTTTGCAAATCGGCATAGAAGGCTGGCACGTCTTGCCACGGCATGGCCTTGTGGTGCTTCACCTTCACTTTGACCTTGGGCAGCACCCGCGCGTCTTTAATGGCGGTTACAGGGTTTTCCCCCGTGCGCCAGCCTTTGGATTTGGCCACGTCCAGCACCACCTTTAGGCGCTGGGCCACCCGCTTTGCGGTTTCGTGCTTTTCGGTCCAGATCGGCGACAGGCAAGACAGGATTTCGGGCTGGCCGATTTCCGACACCAAGCGCCTGCCGATTTTGGGAAAGGCATAATCGCGCAAAGTGTTGATAAACTGGTCACCGTGCTTTTTGTTGCGCCATGTTGGCAGCCGTTCCATATGCACTTGCCGCGCCACTTCCTCAAATGTCGGAATTGCGCCCACCGCGCTATATTTCGGGTTAATCCCTTGCTTGGCCATCATGCGATATTTTAAGGCCCGCTCACGCGCGATATTTAGCGGCGTGACGTTGGCCCCGCCCAAACCAAAGTCGGTGCGCAGCGGCGCGCCCTTGGCGTTTCTCTGGCCTTTTACGGTTACCCGAAGCACCCAACGCCGCGCCCCTGAAGGGTCCACCACCAGAAAAAGCCCGTTGCCGTCACCATGCCGTCCGGCTGGCAGCGAGTCGATTATGCGCTTTGTAAGCTTGCCTGTTAAATGGCTCATTGAATTTATACCACGTTAAATACCACACAGTGATTATAACCAAATCAAACCGAAAGTAAAGGAAACGTAGCGACAACCCTATATAAGCCTTAATTATAAGGTTAAAACAGCATCAAGTCGTATCAAAGAAAATTCAATAAAAGGGGTATCTGGCGGACAGACAGGGATTCGAACCCTGGAGACGGTTCCCCGCCTACACACTTTCCAGGCGTGCGCCTTCGACCACTCGGCCACCTGTCCTTGCTGCGCTTTCTATACGCATTCACACAAGCGGATCAAGCATTGAATCGGTGAATTATACTTTCATACCCGTTAGCAGGTTTTGCACGTGGCCTGTTCCACGAAGCGCAAAGGGCATTTGCTGGCTTTATAGCAAAACACACATTGGCTTAGCCTGTCAGATCTGGTTATTTTCCCTCTTTGGGTGGATGCAGCGCCGCGCGCAGGGCTTCGCCAATTTCTCCGACATTGCGCAAATTCACGTCATTTTGGGTGAACGGAATTTCAATCCCCTCTTCCTCAAAACGCTTGGCAATGGCAAAGTTGAGATCGGAACGCACCGAAAGCGTATTGTTAACATCGCGTAAAAAAAGCCGCATCACAAAATCCAGCGAACTGGCGCCAAAGTTAACAAATACCACCGATGGTGCCGGGTAAAGCAGCGCTTGCGGGTGCGCCGTGGCGATCTCGGTCAGGATGTTTTTGACCTTTTCCGGGTCGGTGCCATAAGCCACTCCCACATTCACCTTCAGCCGCCCGGTAATATCGGGCGCGGTCCAGTTTTGCACTGGACCGGCAATCAGGTCCGAATTTGGTACAATCACCGCACAACGGTCAAAAGTATCTATCAAGGTGGCGCGCACCGAAATTTTGCGCACAATCCCCTCCACCCCGCCAGCCGAAATCCAGTCGCCCTCCTTGATTGGGCGCTCGATCAGCAGGATGATCCCCGACACAAAGTTGGACACGATGTTTTGCAGGCCAAAACCAATGCCGACCGAGAGCGCCCCGGCCACAATCGCCAGGTTGGAAAGATCAAGCCCGGTGGCCGAAATCGCCGCCAGCGCGGCCATGAATATACCAACATAGCCAATCCCCGCCAGCATGGCATTTTTGCCGCCCGTATCCATTTTGGTGCGTGGCAGCACCGAGGTGCGCACGGTTTTTTGCACCAGCCGGGTGATGGTATAGCCCACGCCAAACACCAGAATGAACACCAGCAATTCGGTCAGCGAAAACCGGCTTTCACCAATCGACACCCCGGTATTAAGCCATTCCCACATGTTTTTCAGCTCACTCGGGCTGGCCCCCCAAATCAGCGCCAGCACCGGTAGCGCCGCTATAATCATCAAAAAGGCCACAAAAATCGGGATCAACCGCGCCTGATCCTGCCGGGTGCCCGCCTCGCTCTGGCCTTCGACCCAGCGCTGCAAAAAGGCGCGAAACAGGTCAAACAGCACCAGAAGCGACGCCAGAAAACCAATGGTGAGAATGGTTGGAAAGGTCAGATAACGCCCGGCTGCATAATAGCCAAGCCCAGCCAGAATTGGTGCTGAAATTGAAATGACAAACAGCGCCTGCGCCAGCAGCGCGGCAAAACTATGGGCGGCAGGCTCGCTCTCTCCCTCCGCCCCCTCGGGCTTGGAGCGGGTAATTTGCGCGAGCCTGAACAGCGCCACCGCCGCTACCACAATAAGCGGAAAAAACATAACCGCACGGGTTTCCGGCGGGAAGTTACCCTGCACCGCCATGGCATCCAGCACAATGCTCAACGCATAAACAATACCAAGCACCAGGCTGACCTTATAGCCAAGTGCCGGCGCGCTGACCCCGATCATATCAACCCGCGTGCTTTTGCTGCCAAAAACCGAACGCCCCAGCCAAGGTGCTGCGATCAGCGCAAACGCAACCATGGGCAGGGCATTGAGAATGGCCATGCCGCGCAGGCCCAGTATTTCGGCCGTTGAAAGCGCAAAGATCAGCGCCGCAGCGCCCAATGCCGGGGCCACCAGCTTTGACAGGTTGATCAGCGCCAACTGCCAACTCGATGCGCCCTCGCCCACCTGAAGCACCCGCGTAACCAGCCCCGAAAACCGCGCCCGCAGCCAAAAAAGCATCCATAACCCCAGCAGCGCCACAAATATTGCCATCGGTGCTTTTTGCATCAACGCCTTGCGGCGGGTTTCGCTATCCAGATTGTTACGCACTTCACTCCACATACGGGTTGCATAGGTGGTCACATCGCTCAACGCCTTGCCCCAATAAGCCGGGTTGACCGGCACCGGCCCGCGCTCGACCAACTGCTGGGAAAACCGCTCGCGGATCAAGGTGTTGATCTCGCTGATCAGCCCGTCAATGCGCTGGAAGGATTCCTGCGCCACCGCCAGCGGCACCCGGGCCACGGTGATCGACAGATCAAGCTCGGAGCGGCGCGCGGCCAGTTCGGGGGCTTCGCTGGCCCCGTCAGCCGGGGCCGGGCCAAGCGCATCCAGCTGGGCTTGCAGGGCATCAACCCGTTTGCGGGCCTCGGCCTCCACGCTCAAGGTCTCCGCACGCTGGGCAGAAAGATCGGCACGCAGGTTTTCCAATGCCGGGGTCGAAGCCCGCTTGGTCTTTAATATTTCCTCGGCCCGGCTGGCGGTGGCCGACCATTGCTCAACCATTGTCGGGTCAAAGGCATCCTGCGCCGTGGCCTGGCTGCCAAGCGCCAGCACGGTGAAAACAACAATGCAAAACTGCCGCAAAAACCCCATGAGAACTCCCGAGTTGATTCTGGTTTACCCTATCAGCCTATGCGCACATCCGGTAGCGCTGCCTTCTCCGCCGCAAGCCAGCCCGGCACCGGCAGCTCTTTTTCGCGCAGAAACGCCGGGTTGAACAGCTTGCTTTGGTAGCGGGTGCCATAATCGGCCAGAATGGTCACAATCATATGCCCCGGCCCCATTTCGCGCGCCATGCGCATCGCCCCGGCAATGTTGATGCCGCTGGAACCGCCAAGGCACAGCCCCTCATGCTCCAGCAAATCAAAGATCACCGGCAAGGCCTCGCTGTCGGGGATATTATAGGCCATGTCCAGCTCCAGCCCCTCAAGGTTTTTGGTGATCCGCCCCTGCCCGATCCCTTCGGTGATGGAACTGCCCTCCGAGGCCAGCTCGCCGGTTTTGTAATAGCTGTAAAGCGCGGCCCCGTCCGGGTCTGCCAGTGCTATTTTCACGGTATTGCTGCGCGCGCGCAGCCCCTGCGCCACACCCGCCAAAGTGCCACCCGAGCCAACGGCGCAGATAAAACCATCCACCCTGCCATCGGTTTGCGCCCAGATTTCGGGGGCGGTGGTATCAATATGGGCCTGGCGATTGGCGATATTGTCAAACTGGTTGGCCCAGATCGCACCATTGGGGTTGCTTTTGGCCAGCGCCTCGGCCAGCCGGCCGGAATAGCGCACAAAATTATTGGGGTCTTTATAGGGTTTGGCGGGCACTTCCACCAGCTCGGCCCCGGCGATGCGGATCATGTCCTTTTTCTCCTGAGACTGGGTCTCGGGGATGACAATAACGGTTTTGAACCCCATCGCCGCGCCAACCAGCGCCAGCCCGATGCCGGTATTACCGGCGGTGCCTTCCACAATGGTGCCGCCCGGGCTCAGGCTGCCGCGCATCACTGCATCCCTGATAATGGCCAGCGCCGCACGGTCTTTCACCGATTGCCCGGGGTTCATGAATTCCGCCTTGCCATAAATCTCGCACCCCGTGGCCTCAGAGGCGGCATTGAGCCGGATCAGCGGCGTGTTCCCCACCGCGGCGGGCAGATCATTGTAAAGTTTCATCATCCGGTTCCCTTGGGTATGCGCTCATCTCAAGCAATTATATATTTGGCGCGGATGTGCAAGGCTTCGGCGCATATTTGCCCAAATTATAGGTGTGGTGTTTCTGGCTGTTCGATTTATGGCTTTCCTGATAAACATAGGGTATTGATTTGATGAATTGCAAATGAGGCCCAGCCATGTTTCCTGACCGTCGCCAGTTTCTGGCCCTTGCCGGCTCTGCCATTACCTTTGCCAGCCTGCCCGCGGGCCCGGCTTCGGCCCGCACCGCCATGCGGCGCTATTCGGTGCTGCTCGGGCGCAGTCAGGTAGGGCAAACCTCGGTGCGACTCACCCGCAGCGGCGCGCGGGTGGATGCGGAAATCGAGGTCGAATTAAACCTGAACATCCTTGGCCTGATCCGCTTTGACTACCGGCTTTCCAACCGCGAAAGCTGGCGGGGCGGGGTGCTGCAAGAGTTGCGCTCCACCACCAACAATAATGGCAAACCAGAGCAGGTTACCGCCCGCCGCACCGGGCGCGGGCTGGAAATAGACGGCACCGGCTATCAGGGTATCGTTGAGGGCAACCCGGCCACCACCAGCTATTTCACTGCGGATTTTCTGGGCCGATCCACCTGGATCAACACCCAAAACGGCGATGTTTTCACCCCAGATATCGGTCGCGTCGGCCCGGCCAGTTTCACCACAGTTGAGGGGGATGTGCCGACCACCAGATACGTGATCAGAGGCGGGGTTGATATCGACCTCTATTATGACCGGGATTACGAATGGATGGGTAGCAGCTTCAACGTCGCCGGACGCACCGCGCGCATCACCATGTCTGACCGTGGCGGCGCGCTCAACCGGATATGGCTGGGATAAGCCGATTGCAGCCAGGCCACCGAGCGCAAGCTCGGCCAAGCCCAACGGGAGGGGGCTTGTTGCGCAGCAACACGACGCCGACGGGCGGGAGAGCACCCTTTCCACCGGGCGGGGTGGTTGGGTTTGATGCAACATGGCTCTTCACCTCAGCCGGACTTGCCTTTGCCTCTGCGGGGCTGAAGCCCCACTCGGCAAAGGCACGGTTTTCAACAAGTTGAAAACACGGCTGGCCGGCGGCGGTGGCCTCGCTTGCGCTCGGCGGACCTTATCGCCATCTTGTTCTCATGGCTTAAAAACCATGCGGCCACACCCTAGCGCTGCACCGTGATCTGGGTCACATCAATCGAGGCGCTCTTGAAGCCCGCCGCGCAGGAGGTGAGGTAAAAATCCCACATCCGTTTGAAATCATCGTCAAAGCCAAGCTGCGCCACCTTCTCCCAGTTTGTTGAAAAATCCCGGTGCCACAATCGCAGGGTTTTGGAATAACTCTGGCCAAATTCGATGGAGCCTGTCACCTTCAGCCCCGCATCCAAAATCACCCGTTTCAGCGCCTCCGGGCTGGGCAGCATACCCCCCGGAAAAATATATTTCTGGATAAAATCAACGTTTTTGCGATAGGTCTGCCACAGCCCGTCTTCCATGATGATAATCTGTAGCGTTGCCCGCCCGGTTGCGTTCAGCCGGTCGCGCACCACATCAAAATAGGTGGGCCAGTAGCGCTCGCCCACCGCCTCGAACATCTCGATCGAGGCGATGCCGTCAAAGCGGCCCTTTTCGTCGCGATAATCCTGCATCACGATCTCGACCCGCTCGTTCAGCCCGGCCTCAAATATCCTCTGCCTGGCGAAATCATGCTGTTCTTTCGAGACCGTCAGCCCGCGCACCTTGGCCCCGCGCACCGTTGCCGCATATTCGGCAAACCCGCCCCAGCCGCAGCCGATCTCCAACAGACTGTCGCCCTGCTTCACCCCGATCCCGTCACAGATCAGCGCATATTTCAGCTTTTGCGCCTCGGCGAGGCTCTCATCCGCACGAAAACAGGCCGAAGAATAGGTCATGCTTTCGTCCAGCCACAATGCGTAAAACGCGTTGCCGAGATCATAGTGATGGCTAATATTCTTACGCGCCTGCCCCTTAGAATTGCGGCGCAGCCAGTGGCGAAACCGCTCGTAATTGCGCGCCAGCGCCGCCACTTTCAATGAGGGGGTGACCTCGCGATTATTCAGGTAGATCGCATCGAGCAGGGTTTGCAGGTCGGGGCTGTCAAACCAACCCTCAAGGTAGCTTTCGGCAAAGCCGAGCTTGCCCTCACGCATGATGCGGGCAAACATGCGCACATCATGCACATCGGCCCGGCCATGCGGCCCCGGCTCGCGCCCCTCGGCCCTGAATACCCGCCCGTCAGGCAGGGCAAATTCCACCGACCCATAGCGGAATTTTTTGATGATCTGAAAGGTCGGCGCAAACCAGCGCGGCAAGCCGCGTTGCCCCTTGGTACTGTAGAGAATCTCCATAACCAACCCCTTTCAAAGACAGGTTAACCGATTTGCGCCAAATCACAAAACCCGGTCCAGCGCTTTGATCAGCTTCTCCACCTCTGCCGCGCTGGTATAATGCACAAAGCTCAACCGCAGCGCCCCATGGGCAGGCTCCACCCCCAGCGCTTCCAGCAGCCGCACCGCGTAAAAATCGCCACCTCCCGCCATAACCCCGTGGGGCACCAGAGCCTGCGCCAATTCATAACCCGGCTTGTTGGCCACCAGTGAAACCGTCGCCACCCGCCCTGCCCCTGGCCCGAGCAGGCGCAAATCGTTGCGCCCGTGCAGATACGCCATGAGCGGGCTGAGCAAACCTGCCTCATGCGCCGCAAAAAGATCATGCACCAGGCGCCCGCGCAGGGCAGCATCCGGCTCGGGCTTGAAATGATGCGCATGCACCATGTCCAGATAATCAACCATGCCGGCACAGGCCGCCACCTGCGCGTGATCCGGCCCGGCCGGGGTGAAGCGCTTGTAACGCACATCTTCATTGAAATAATGCCCCTGATTGGGCAGCACATCCGCCAATGCGCGCCTGATAGCCATTATCCCCTGATGCGGGCCAAAGGTCTTATAGGCCGAAAACAGGTAGATATCTGCGCCGAGGCCGCCAATATCGGGCAGGCCATGCGGGGCGGCGCTTACCCCGTCCACACAGCTATAAGCCCCCGCCGCGCGCACCATATCACAAATTTCCACCACCGGATTGATCTCGCCCACCAAGTTGGACACATGCGGAAAGCAAACCAGCCTCACCCGCTCATCCAGCAAGCGCGCCAGTCCCGCAAGGTCCAGATGCCCAACCTCGTCCACCCGCCACTCCCGCACCTCTATGCCGCGCTCTGCCAAGCGCCGCCACGGGCCGGAATTGGCTTCATGGTCCTGGTTGGTCACAATAATCGCGTCACCCTCACCAAGCATCTGGCCGAAAGCCTGCGCCAGCACATAGGTGTTTTGCGTGGTGGATGGCCCGAAGCTCAGCTCGTCGGTTGCAATATTCAGCACCGCGGCGAGCCGCGCCCGCGCTTCGTCCATCTCCTCCCCCGCCAAGCGGCTGGCCTCAAACGGATAATAGGGCTGCACCTTGCGCTGGTGGTAATAGCGCGTCAGCCGCTCGATCACCGGTGCGCAGGTATAGCTCCCGCCCGCATTTTCAAAAAACGCCTGCCCGTGCAAGCTCGGCTCGCTAAACGCCGGAAACTGGCTACGGATAAAATCTATATCGAGCGTGGTCATGTTATTTTCCAAATTGTTTAAATATCCGCCGGGTGAA
>WFQA01000294.1 GCA_015487255.1 Paracoccaceae bacterium
GCAAAAAGCCATAATCCGACCAGTCGCAACCTTCAGTAAGAAGACATTTGGAACTAGTATTGGGTTTTGCATCTGGTTCACGCCCGTAGCGCGCGAGTGCCATGCCGATTAAAGGGTTAATCCGGCATTTCCCAGATCGTCTTCAAACATGCCACTAACATACGCAACCTGTGCGCTTCTTTAAAGAGCATTCATCGCCAATATTTCAGCCGCGCTGTTTTGTAGCAGATATGATGGCATCATTTGATCGGGAAACGGTTTTGAGCGCTTTTGATGCTGCCAGCCTGAATGGCAAGGCGGTGTTTATCGGTGATGACCCGGCCTGTTCGCGCGATTACCGGTTTTTGGGCACGGTTGGGTTTTGCCCGGCTATATACCTGAAGGGTTTCGATACGCTCGCATGCATATGTGCCAACATAGAAGGGCTGATAGCCTCCCCCCGTAGGGTGCGTGGTCCCCACGCACCATTATTCCAACACAGATCAAGCCTCGATTGCCCGCACAATGTGTGACAGTTTCCAAAGAGTCCCGGGCGTATTTGTTGGGCATGCGGCATTGACTCCATAAATGAAATCCGTATAACCCGCCCATCCGGTGCCGCGAGGTGCCGGTGATTTTGGTGTTTGTGGACCCCGCAAGGGGAAGCCTGTCATCCGGCAATAAGGCCGGGTTAGGAAAACACCTTTCATATATCCGCCATTTGGTGGAGCTTAGAAAGGAACCAGCCGTGACCAAACGCACCGCTGCCAAGTATAAAATTGATCGCCGCATGGGCGAAAATATCTGGGGTCGCCCCAAATCTCCTGTTAACCGCCGCGAATATGGCCCGGGCCAGCACGGGCAGGGCCGCAAGCAAAAGCTCTCTGATTTTGGCACCCAGTTGCGCGCCAAGCAAAAGCTCAAGGGCTATTACGGCGATGTGACCGAAAAGCAGTTTCGCCGGATCTATGCGGATGCGGACCGGATCAAGGGTGATACCGGCGCCAACCTGATCGGCCTCCTGGAGCGCCGGCTTGATGCGGTGGTTTACCGCGCCAAATTCGTGCCCACGGTTTTTGCCGCGCGGCAATTTGTCAACCACGGCCATGTGACCGTGAACGGCAAGAAGGTGAATATTGCCTCTTACCGGGTGAATGAGGGTGACGTGATCGCCGTGCGGGAAAAATCCCGCCAGATGGGGCTGGTGCTGGAGGCGATTGGCTCGCCCGAGCGCGATGTGCCCGAGTATCTGAACGTGGACCACAACAAGCTGACCTGTGAGTTTGTGCGCACACCAACCTTGTCGGATGTGCCTTATCCGGTGATGATGGAACCAAACCTCGTGGTGGAATTCTACGCGAAAAACTAAGGTTTTTCGGCAGATCGCGAAAAAGGGCAGTGCGGCTGGCACTGCCCTTTTTTATTGGGTGCAGGCATTGCCAGGCAGACCGCCGAGGCGAAGCTGAGGCCAAGCCCGGGCGGGATCACACCGGCTGATTGAGCAAAGGGCCACCCCCGCCCTTACCTTGTGGGTTGTGTGCCGGGTTACTTTTTACGCAGGCGTTTTTCTATTTGCTTGCGTTCCCATTCCGCCCCGAATGGTGAAAAAACCTCAAACACGCTCAGCCCGTGAAACAGTACGCCAACCCCCCAGCCCAGCGCCGGCCAGATGACCCAGAGATACCCCGGGCTGGCGATAAGGTTGATAACCAGCAATACGGCCATCATGCCGAGATACCAAAACAGGTTGCTGTAAAACGATTTGATATCACGCACATATTCCAGCGCCTCGCGCTCCTCGTCATTTAGCGACGGGTCAATGATATAGCCGTCATCATCATATTTCATCCATTCGCGCATTTTGGCGAGGGCGGCGCGGTCTTCGGGGCTGATGCTTTCGTTGGTCATTTTCTGATCCTCTTGCAGATGTGAGATATCGGTTTCAAAAACCGCTGCAAGGCATTTGAGAGATTCAAGGCTGGCCTTCTTGCCACGCTCGATGCGCTGGATGGTGCGGGTGCTGACGTCGGAAATTTCGGCGAGCTGTTCTTGTGACCACCCCCGATCAAGCCTGAGTTTGCGGATTATCATTGGCGTTACCTTTATCTCGCGTTGCTTTGCCAGCCCAAGCTAGCCGCGCCGATATATTTTGCCCACGACACGGGTATGACACAAGCCTGATTTTACCCGACACAAAGGTGACATGAAAATGACATTGGCCCAACACCAAGCCAGAGCCGGGGTTGAGGTGGTGATATTGCCCGTTTGCGCGTAATATCCGGCGTTTCATCCCAGTTCAGCCGGGCTTGCTTTTTCCTCTAGGGGCTGAAGCCCCGTCGGAAAAAGCACATTTTTCAGCAAGCTGAAAAACGGGTTGCCTCCGGCCATGGCCTCGCTACGCTCGGCGGCTATGGGGTGAGCCGCGGTTATTGAAGGGCGAACTGGACCAGATAAAGCACGGCCATACCGGCAAAAATAGCACCAAGAGGTGAGCGCAGCCAAGCGCCGATGATCAGGGCGGTGAGGGCGGCAATGGTGCGGGCCGGGTCAAGCGCGCCATCGGTTATATCGGGC
>WFQA01000295.1 GCA_015487255.1 Paracoccaceae bacterium
GCACAGCCCCAACCCCCCGGCACTGTAACAGCAGGGGATCAACAGCCGGCCACAAGCCCCGCGCCTGAACTGGCACCCACCACCCCCGGCCCAACCCCCGATTTGCCGCAAAACCCTGCCGTGGCGCTGGGCGCTCAGCCCGTGCCTTTGCTCACGCAATCCAGCCCGCCGCTTTCACTGGCGCAGGTTTTGCCCCCCGGTCAGGCGCCAAAGCCTGGCCAGATAGCCCCGAGCTTTGATCTGGTGCGGGTGGCCCCTGATGGCAACACCGTGATCGCGGGGCGCGCCGCGCCGGGGGCCAATGTGCAGATATTCTCGGGCAATGTGCCAATAGGTGAAGCCACCGCCAGCCCGCGCGGCGAGTTTGTGGCTTTTTTGAGCGACCCGGCCAGCGCCCCGCCGGTTTCGCAAATCGAGGGCCTTTCCGAAACTGCCGCGCTTGTGGTCTCCCAGGAAGATATCATTATCCTGCCCCGTCAGCCCGACACCCCGGATGCCGCCCCGATCGTGCTGCGCCGCACGCCCGACGAAGTGCAGGTTTTGCAGCCCGCCGGCCCGGCGATTCCGAGCAATATCAGCCTTGATCTGGTCAGCTATTCCCCCAGTGGCGCGGTAAAGCTGGCCGGGCGTGGCCAGCCGGGCAATGTGGCGCGCATCTATGCCAACGGGGCGCTGGCGGGCGAGGCGCTGATCGCCGCAGGAGGCAACTGGGGGTTGGAGATCAGCGACCTTGCCGAAGGCCGCTATGTGTTGCGGGTTGATGAAATCACTCCGTCAGGTCAGGTTGCAAGCCGCACCGAATCACCGTTTCAGCGCGAGTTTCCGGCCGCCGAACAGCCGGGAACATTTTTACAGGGGGCACGGGTGATTGTGCAGCCGGGCAATACGCTTTGGCTGATGGCCACCGAGGCCTATGGCGACGGAGACGCCTACACCCAGATTTTCTCGGCCAATAAAGACGCGATCCGCGATCCGGACCTGATTTACCCCGGCCAGATATTTTCCATTCCGCGGGTTGAGGAATAGTCAAAGCCCCTCTGGCACTTTGCCGCCAAAAGCCCTATTTGTAACCGATGCGCAAATCAGGGGCACCGATGCAACAAAATAACGACGCCGAAAACTACAGCGGCTGGAAAACCATTCAGAGGGTTGCGCCTTATCTATGGCCGAAAAACCGGTTTTGGCTGCGGTTTCGGGTGGTGCTGGCAATGCTGGCGCTGATCTTGGCCAAGGTTGCCACGGTGCTGACGCCATTTTTCTATATGAAGGCAGTGGATGTGCTGGCCCCGGAAGGTGCGGCCAGTGATGCGGGCTGGCTGGTGGGCATTTCTGCGGCCGGGCTGGTGATCGGCTATGGGCTGATGCGCCTTGCCGGGGTTGGATTCAACCAGTTGCGCGATGCTATTTTTGCCCGGGTGGGCCAACGCGCACTCAGGGTTTTGGCGCGCGAAACCTTCACCCATATTCATGCGCTTAGCCTGCGCTACCACCTGCAGCGGAAAACCGGCGGTCTGTCGCGGGTCATCGAGCGCGGGGTCAAGGGGGTGGAGTTTTTACTGCGCTTCATGCTGTTTTCGGTTGGGCCGCTGATATTGGAATTGCTGCTGGTGGGGATCGTGCTGGTGACGGTGTTTGATATCCGCTATCTTGGCGTGGTTGGCTTCACCATCTTTCTTTATGTGATTTTCACTTTCAAGGTCACGGAATGGCGGGTGAGCATCCGCAAAGAACAAAACAAGGCGGATACCGATGCCAACCAAAAGGCGATAGACAGCCTGCTCAATTTTGAAACCGTAAAGTATTTCAGCGCCGAGGAGCGTGAGGCGCGGCGCTATGATGTGTCGATGCGGGCCTATGAGGTGGCGGCGATCAAAACCAACTATACGCTTGGCTTCCTCAACTTCGGCCAATCGGCGTTGATCACCACCGGCCTGGTGATTGTGATGATCATGGCCGCAATCGGGGTGCAGGATGGCACATTGACCGTGGGGGAGTTTGTTGGCGTTAATACCTACATGATCCAACTGGTGCTGCCGCTGAACTTTCTCGGCACGGTTTATCGTGAGATACGGCAATCACTGGTAGATATGGGAGAGATGTTTTCGCTGCTTGAGCAGCCCCCCGAGATAAAAGACAAGCCGGGCGCGCCGCCGCTGCGGGTTGCGGGGGGTGAGGTTTCATTTGAGAATGTCGATTTTTTCTATGATGGAAACCGGCAGATATTACACGGGCTTAACCTGCGGGTCGGGCCGGGGCAGACGATTGCGGTGGTTGGGCCGTCCGGCTCGGGCAAATCAACCATCGGGCGGCTGTTGTTTCGGTTTTATGATGTGAGCAGTGGTGCGCTGAAGATCGACGGGCAGGATGTGCGTGATGTGCGCCAGAGCAGCCTGCGCGAACAAATCGGCGTGGTGCCGCAAGATACGGTGCTGTTTAATGACACGATCGGCTATAACATTGCCTATGGTCGTGAGAATGCCAGCGAGGCAGATGTGGTTGAAGCGGCCAGAGCGGCACAGATCCATGATTTCATCATGAGCCTGCCCAACGGTTATGATACCGCTGTGGGCGAGCGCGGGCTGAAGCTTTCGGGTGGTGAAAAGCAGCGGGTGGGCATTGCGCGCACCTTGCTGAAAAACCCGCCGATCCTGCTGCTTGACGAGGCGACCTCGGCGCTGGACAGCGAGACCGAGCAGGGTATTTTGGAAAGCCTGCGAGCCATGGGGCAGGGGCGCAGCGTGATCACCATCGCGCATCGGCTGTCAACCGTGGTGGATGCGGATAAGATCGTGGTGCTCGAAAAAGGCCGTGTGGTGGAAGAGGGCACCCATATGGAACTGCTGGCACAAAACGGGCGCTATGCCAGCATGTGGCAGCGCCAACGGGCCGATATGGCAGAGACCTGACTTTGGTTTCTTTCTTTGCCAAATACTCCGGGGGTGAGCGCTTGCGCGAGGGGGCAGCGCCCCCTTGCCGAGCGTAGCGAGGCCACGCCCAACGGGAGGTGACTTTTTGCGCAGCAAAACGACGCCGACGGGCGGGAGAGCTTGCTTTCATTTTATATGCTGTGCTTATGGCAGGCATTGCTTTTCCGCCTGTCGGCGGCATTTTTGCAACAAGTGGCAAAAATGACTGGCCGGCGGCGATGGCCTCGCTTGCGCTCGGCGGTCTTGCCGAAAGGGCGGTTATTTATTGCCGGGGTCGGGTGGGGTTTCGCCAATCAGGTCTTCCATGAACTGGCTGATCAACTGCGTGCGGCCATTGGCACCGGCTTTGCGGAAAATCGCGTTTACCTGCGCTTTGACCGTGCCAATGCTTTTGCCCCGCACCTCGGCAATTTCAGCGTTTGACAACCCTTTCATCACAAAAAGCCCAACATCGCGCTCGGACGGGGTAAGTCCCCAATCGTCAAAGCTTTTCCACATCAGCTCATAAAACGCCTTGCGGGCCACCAGCATCTGCCGGGCCATATCGCGCTGCTGGCGTGAAAGATTACGAAAGGCGATAAAGCCAAGCAGCGAGCCGAGCAACAGGGCAATAATGGTGATGATCTGCACCATCTCGCGAAATTCCCAGCTTAACGGGGTTTTCCGGAGGCCGAATATATCGGCCACCAGATCAAATATGAAAAACATCGAAAACAGAAGCTGCAAAGCCACAATACTACCAAGGATGATCTTGTCATAACGGTTTTTGGAACGTGGTTTCATCAGCTTGTCTTCTTTGATTGATGTTCGTGGAATTTGAGCTTAGTTGCCGCCCATGCCGCCGCCATTACCGCCGCCCATGCCACCGCCGCCGTTACCGCCGCCCATGCCGCCATCGTTGCCGCTACCCATGTTGCCACCGTTGCCGCCATCACCCATGCCACCTTCGGAACCGCCCATTTGCTCTTCCATCTGGTCACGAAGTTCCTGCATGGCTTCCATGCCCTGCGCCATTGAGCCGTCATGCTCACGCACGATATTGCGCAAAATCTCGCCGGTATTGGGGTTCAGCACCACTTCACGCATGCTGTCTTCACCATAAGCCATTACCTTGGCGCGGCCCATCATGGTGCGGCGAATTTCGATATAGGTAAAGCCCTCGGCTTTCAGCGCCTCAACAACAGCCTGCACTTCGGGGATCAGCGCCATGGCTTCGTTTTTCACCAGCACTTGCACTTCGGCAGGGGTGGCTGGTGTGGTTTGCGCATAGGCAAAACCGGTGCTGAGCAAAGTTGCTGTCAGGCCGGCGGCGATCAGGTTTGTAAGTTTCATTTTATATTCTCCAGTTGTTACTCGCTGATCAGGATGACCGCGATTGCCCTGAATTAAACCCCGCTGCCCAAAACATGATATAGGGCCAGAGGTATAGAAGCCACATTTAACCCAAGGCTTATGCATATTAAAATATGAATATTTGCTAACTAGCTGTAATATATCAATAAATACACGGTTTCAGATAGATAAAATTGTCTGAAACCTCTCCTCCGGCCTTGCGCCCGTAAACCTTGATCTAGACCTGTGGTTTAGGTCGTTACAGCCCCGGGGTTAGGCCTTATCACCGCAAAGCCGCTGCCAGGAGCGCTTTTGTATAACCGGTTTGGGGCGATTCGAATATCGCGTCAACGCTGCCCGCCTCGACAACATCACCATTCTTCATTACCACCACCTTATGGCTGAGTGCGCGCACCACCCGCAGATCGTGGCTGATAAACAGATAAGAAAGCCCGAGCCGCGCCTGCAAGCCACGCAGCAGGTCGATGATCTGCAATTGCACGGTCATATCCAGCGCCGAGGTCGGCTCATCCAGCACCAGCAGCTTGGGTTGCAGAATCAGTGCGCGGGCGATGGCGATACGCTGGCGCTGGCCACCGGAAAACTCGTGCGGGTAGCGCGATTTCATCTCCGGGTCCAGCCCGACCTCGCGGAGCACATCATCCACCAGCGCCTCCCGGTCCCCCTCAAACCCGTGCACCCCCAGCCCTTCGGTGACGATCTCGTCAATATTCATCCGGGGCGAAAGCGAGCCAAAAGGATCCTGAAACACGATCTGGAAATCCTTGCGCAGCGGGCGCAGAGCATTGCCCGACATATTGTCGATCCGGGTGCCGTTCAGGCTGATCTCCCCCTCAGAGCCGATCAGCCGCAAAAGCGCCAGGGCCACGGTGGTTTTGCCCGAGCCGCTTTCGCCGACAATCCCCAATGTCTCCCCCTTGCGCAGGCTCAGGTCAACCCGGTTGACCGCCTTGATATGCCCAACCGTGCGTTTGAGCAGCCCGCGCTGGATCGGAAACCAGACCTTCAGCGCCTCGACCTTCAGCAGCTCCGCCGCCCCCCCGGGCACAGGTGCGGGCTGGCCGCCGGGCACCGCCTCGATCAGTTTTCTGGTATAAGGGTGGCTGGGGTTGTCAAAGATTTCAACAGTGTTGCCCGACTCGACCACCCGGCCTTCCTGCATCACATAGGTGCGCTCCGCGATATGGCGCACGATGCCCAGATCATGGGTGATAAACAATATCGCCAGCCCCTCCTCACGCTGCAAATCGGCCAGAAGCTGTAATATCTGCGCCTGAATGGTCACATCCAGCGCGGTGGTCGGCTCGTCGGCAATCAGTAGTTTCGGGCGGTTGGCCAGCGCCATGGCGATCATCACTCTTTGGCGTTGCCCGCCGGAAAGCTGGTGCGGATAAGCCTGTAGGCGGTTTTTGGCATCGGGAATGCCAACCTTGTCAAGCAGCTCCAGAATGCGCTTTTCCTCATCGCTCCGGCTCAACGGGTGGTGCAGCGAGATCGCCTCGCGCATCTGCTTTTCGATCGTGTGCAGCGGGTTGAGCGAGGTCATCGGCTCCTGAAAGATAAAGGAAATCTCGTTGCCCCTGATCTTGCGCAGGGCTTTATGGGGCAGGCCGAGCAGCTCTTCGCCATCAAAGGTCACCGAGCCGGAAACCACCGCATTATCCGGTAATAGCGAAACCGTGGACAGCGCGGTCACCGATTTACCCGAGCCGCTTTCGCCAACAATCGCCACCGTCTCCCCGGCGCGGATTTCAAGGCTGACATCGCGCACAGCCGGCATATCTCCAAAGGAAACATTCAGCCCTTTGATGCTGAGAACCGTGCTCATAAAAACACCTTGCGCGGGTCAAAGGCGTCCCGCACCCCTTCAAAGATGAAAACCAGGAGCGACAGCATGATGACAATGGTAAAAAACGCCGCCGCCGCCAGCCAGGGCGAGGTGATATGCGCCTTGGCCTGCAAGCCCAGCTCGCCCAATGAGGGGTAGGAGGAGGGCAGGCCGTAGCCGAGAAAATCCAGCCCCGTCAGGGTGCCGATCGAGCCGGTCAGGATAAATGGCAGCATGGTGACAGTAGCAACCATGGCATTGGGCAAAACATGGCGGAATATGATGGTGCGGTCGCGCACCCCCAGCGCCTTGGCGGCGCGCACATATTCAAAATTGCGCGCGCGCAGAAATTCGGCGCGCACCACGCCGTCCAATGCGTTCCAGCCGAATAATATCAGCAAGCCGGTCAGTATCCAGAAATTCATCGTGAAAATCGCGGCGAGGATGATGATGATATAAAGCATCGGTAACGAACCCCAGATCTCGGTGAAGCGCTGGAACAAAAGATCGGTCACGCCGCCAAAATAGCCCTGAACCGCACCCGCCATAATGCCCAGTATCGCGCTGGGAATGGTGACCACCAGCGCAAACAGGATCGAGATGCGAAAGCCGTAAATAATGCGCGCCCCAACATCGCGGGCCTGGTCATCGGTGCCAAACCAGTGAAAGCGGTCCGGCGGGCCGGGGGCGGTTTTTACATTTATCGTATCCACCGTGTTGAAACTATAGGGAATGGGCGGCCAGATGATCCAGCCCTGCTCGACCGGCGCGCCATCGACATTGCCATCCTCAGCATCCGCCATCACCGCTGCGGGGTCGTCAAAGCAGCTTTCCAGCCCGCCGGTGATGATCAGGCATTGCATATCCGGGTCTTTATATTGCGCTTCGGTCTGGAAATCACCGCCGAACTGGGCATCGCTATAGGTGTTGAAAATCGGCGAATAGATCTCGCCGCGATAAGAGACCGCGAGCGGGCGGTCATTGGCAAGAAACTCGGCAAAAAGCGACAGGCCAAACAGGATGGCGAAGATCCACAGGCTCCAGTAAGCGCGGCGGTTGGCGCGAAAATTATGCAGCCGGCGGCGGGTGAGGGGCGAGAGCTTCATGCGCGGCGGCTTTCAAAATCTATGCGCGGGTCGATCCAGACATACATCAGGTCAGAGACGATCTTGATCAGCAGCCCAAACAGGGTAAAGAAATACATGGTGCCAAACATCACCGGATAATCGCGCGCCACCACCGCCTCAAAGCCAAGCCGGCCGAGGCCGTCAAGCGAAAAAATGGTTTCGATAAACAAAGAGCCGCCAAAAAACACCCCGATAAACAGGCTGGGGAAAGAAGCGATGATCAGCAGCATGGCATTGCGGAACACATGGCCATAAAACACCCGGCGCTCCGAGGCGCCCTTGGCCCGTGCGGTGATCACATATTGCTTTTTGATCTCGTCGAGAAACATGTTTTTGGTCAGCATGGTCAGGGTGGTAAAGCCGCCGATTGCCCCGGCCAGCACCGGCAGGGCGATATGCCAGAAATAATCACCGATTTTGCCCAGCAGCGAAAGCTCGGCGAAGTTTGGCGAGGTCAGCCCGCGCAATGGAAAGATGCTCCAGTATGAGCCACCGGCAAACAGCACCACCAGCACAATGGCAAACAAAAACACCGGCACAGCGTATGCGGCGATCAGAATGGCGGTGGACCAGCTGTCAAACCTTGATCCATCGCGCACCGCTTTGCGGATGCCCAGCGGGATCGAGATCGAATAAGCTATCAGGGTGGACCAAAGCCCGAGGCTGATCGAGACCGGCATTTTCTCGATCACCAGTTCAATCACCGAGATCGAGCGAAAATAGCTCTCGCCAAAATCAAACACCAGATAGTTTTTCATCATCAGCCAGAAACGCTCAAAAAACGGTTTGTCAAAGCCGTATTGCTTCTCCAGATCCTTGATGAATTCGTCAGACAGCCCGATCCGGCCCTTATAGCCACTTTCCTCATTGGCGGCGGTTATCCCGGCATCGGCAGCGCTGCCGCCGAGCATGTCAAACCCGTCACCAAGGTTTTCAAGCTTGGCGAGCGCCTGCTCGACCGGCCCGCCGGGGATGAACTGGATAATGGCGAAGTTGAAAAACATAATCCCCAGCAAAGTGGGGATTATGAGCAGCAAACGCCGGAAAACATAAGCGGCCATGGGCTAGAGCGCACCCTCCGCTTGCAGCTTGGCGGCCTTTTCCTCATCCCACCACCACCAGCTTGAGGCCCCGAGCGCAAAGGGCGAAAGCGCCGGGTCGGGGTAGTCATATACATCCCA
>WFQA01000296.1 GCA_015487255.1 Paracoccaceae bacterium
GATCAGGGCCATTGCCCGCAACAGCCACGCCGCCCATCCGGCGGATAATCCGGGCATTTCCGTCAAGCTCTCTGCCTTGTTTCCGCGTTATGAATTTGCCCAGCACAAAAGGGTGATGGCCGAGCTGGTGCCGCGCCTGCTCGATCTGGCCGAGGCCGCCGCCGGGGCCAATATCGGCTTTAATATCGATGCCGAGGAGGCGGCGCGGCTTGAGCTTTCGCTTGATGTGATCGAGGCGGTTTTGCAAAGCGACAGCCTGAAGGGCTGGGATGGTTTTGGCGTGGTGGTGCAGGCCTATGGCCAGCGCGCGCCCTATGTGCTTGACTGGCTCGATGATCTGGCCCGGCGGCTGGAGCGCCGGATCATGGTGCGGCTGGTGAAGGGCGCATATTGGGACAGCGAGATCAAATGGGCGCAAGAGCTGGGGCTTGATGGGTTTCCGGTTTTCAGCCGCAAGGCCAGCACCGATATTTCCTATATCGCCTGCGCGCGCAAGCTGCTGGGCATGGCGCCGCGAATTTACCCGCAATTTGCCACCCATAACGCCCATAGCGTGGCGGCGATTCTGGCAATGGCCCCGCCGGGCACGCTTTATGAGTTCCAGCGCCTGCACGGCATGGGCGAAGCGCTGCATGATATAACAAAGGCGCAAAATGGCACCCGCTGCCGGATCTATGCGCCGGTGGGCAAGCATAGGGACCTGCTGGCATATCTGGTGCGGCGGTTGCTGGAAAACGGGGCCAACAGCTCGTTTGTCAACCAGATCACCGATACCGCTGTGCCCGCGGCAATGGTTGCTGCCTGCCCGTTTGCCGAGGTGGCGGCGTATCTTGACGCGCCCACCAACCCGGCCACGGTGCTGCCCGCAAAGCTGTTTGCCCCCGAGCGGGCCAACGCCAAGGGCATGGATCTTGACACCCCGGATGTGATTGCCCGCATCATGGCGGGCAGGCAGAAGTTTAACACCAAAAAATGGCAGGCCGGGCCATTACTGGCCACGGCGCATGAGGGCGCGGCGAAGCTGGAAATTCGCAACCCGGCAAAGCGCGGGCATATTGTTGGCCATGTCACCGAGGCCAGCGTGGCGGATGTAGCAGCCGCGCTCACAGTGGCGCGCCCGTGGCAGGCAGGTGCTCATGCGCGGGCCGATATTTTGCGCAAGGCGGCTGATCTTTTTGAGGCCAATGCCGATGAGCTGATGGCATTGTTATGCTTTGAAGCCGGTAAAACCCTGGCGGACACTTTGGGAGAATTGCGCGAGGCGGTGGATTTCATCCGCTATTATGCCGCCCGTGCCGAAGCGCTCACCGCTCCGCCGCGCGGAATTTTTGCCTGTATCTCGCCCTGGAACTTCCCCTTGGCCATTTTTACCGGCCAGATCACAGCAGCCCTGGCGGCAGGCAATGCGGTGCAGGCCAAACCCGCCGAGGCCACGCCACTGATCGCCCAGCGCGCGGTTGAGCTTTTGCACGAGGCCGGGGTGCCACGCACAGCATTGCAACTGCTGCCCGGCCAGGGCGCTGAGATCGGCAATGCGCTCACATCTGACCCACGCATAGATGGCATTTGCTTCACCGGCTCCACCCCAATCGCCAAGCGCATCCAGCACAACATGGCCGAGCATCTTGACCCAAGCGCGCCGCTGATCGCCGAGACCGGCGGTATCAATGCCATGATCGTCGATAGCTCCGCCCTGCCCGAACAGGCGGTGCTCGATATTATCACATCAGCCTTTCAAAGCGCTGGCCAGCGCTGCTCGGCGCTGCGGGTGCTTTATCTGCAAGAGGAGGTGGCGGATACGATCGAAACCATGCTGTTTGGCGCCATGGACGAGCTGGCCATCGGCGATCCGGCGATGCTGGAAACCGATATCGGCCCGGTGATAGACGAGACAGCCCACAAAAACATCTCCGCCTATATTGCTGAGAGCAAGCCCCGCCTGCTCAAAACCCTCAAAGCGCCAAAAGGGCTGTTCATCCCACCCAGTGCACTGCGGGTCTTGGGTATTGACGAGGTGAAGGATGAAGTTTTTGGCCCGGTGCTGCACATTGCCCGTTTCAAGGCGGCTGAGCTGGATATGGTTATGGATAGGATAAACGCCAGCGGCTATGGGCTGACCTTTGGCCTGCACACGCGGATAGACAGCCGGGTGCAGCAGGTGGTGGCGCGGATCAGGGCCGGGAATATCTATATCAACCGCAACCAGATCGGGGCGGTTGTCGGCAGCCAACCCTTTGGTGGCGAGGGTCTTTCAGGCACCGGCCCCAAGGCCGGCGGGCCGAATTACCTGCCCCGTTTCACTAAAGCGGGTGGCCCTTTGAGCACCACCCCTCTGCCCCAGCCCGGCCCCACGGGTGAATCCAACCAGTTGGCCCTACACCCCAGAGGCCGCATCCTGTGCCTCGGTCCCGGGCCGAAACACCTGAAAGCACAGGCGGCCGAGGCGCGGGAAAATGGCTGCAAACCGATTTTGCAAGATAACCTGCCGCCGGAAAAACTGGCCACCATACCCGATATCGAGGCTGTCAGCTATTGGGGCAGCACCCCTGCGCCCTATGCCCAAGCCCTGGCCCAACGCCCCGGCCCGATTTTGCCACTGATATTACAGCCCGGAAACCCGGCACATTACCATATCGAACGCCATATCTGCATCGACACAACAGCCTCGGGCGGCAACACAACCCTGCTGGCCAACAATACCTGATCACCCTCCCCAATCACCCCACCAAGCTTATGCTTGGTGCGCGCCGACGAGGTGGCCCGTAGGGTCGCCGAGGAGGCGCGCGCCGCGGCGCTGCAGTAAAATATCCCACCCTCACCGACAGGCTTGCCTTTTCCTCTGCGGGGGGTAAACCCCCACTCGGAAAAGGCACGGTTTTCAGCAAAGCTGAAAACTCGGCTGGCCGGCGGCGGTGGCCTCGCTTCGCTCGGCGGTCATGTGCGGTCGTGTTGTGCTTTTATTCGATGGTTTCGTTAAATCGCCCTGATTGCAGAAATTCAACCACGGCGCTAATCACCCGTTTATCTTGTGTCATCAAGCTATGCGCCACCGGTAGCGCCAATCGCTTGCTTTCCGGCGCATGCCCCCATGCGGATTTCAGGCTGACCTTGCCATCATTTTCACCATCTATCCCGGTAATCAGACTATAGGCCGCAAGTGCTGCCGTGCCGCCAATGGCACCAAGCTCAAGCGTGCTGTCATCTTCCCCCTCATGGGGTTTAAGCTCAGCCAGTGCCGGGCCCATGATCGGCGCAAACAGCGCCGCCCGCGCCGCAATCTCGCTGCCAAAATTCGGGGCGCCAATCTGCACCACACGGCCACGGCGGGCAGGGGGCAACCGCTTGGCCAGCCGTTTGGACAATATCCCGCCCAGAGAATGGCCGACAAAATCCAATTTGCCACTTGCAGGCAGCGCGCCAAACAATTGCCCGGCCAGTTCATCAATCGTACCTTTGGTGGAGGCGTAACCCAGCACCTGACAAGCAAACCCAGCTGCTTCAACCGCCAAAGCCAGCTTGCGCATAGAGGCCGCGCGCCGCCCCAGCCCGTGCAGGATGACAACCGTGTCCATATCACCAATGCGGCGGTTTCTGATCGGCGATTGGTGCGCCGGGCATTTCGTCCGCCTCCATCCGGGCCGCGCGCTCCATCAGCAAGCGCACCCGGCGCTCGAGCCGGTCTATCGCCTTGGCCTGTTCGGCCACCACGGCACTCAACTCCTCAAGCGTTGCCGCCTGATGGCTTGTGTGCTCTTCAAGTCTGGTCAGTTGCTCACGCATAACCGCTCCGGGAAAATCACGGCGGTGTTGCCGCTTTGCCATTTTGGATATTTGCGCATAATGGCTTTAATGCCCGCCGATGCAAGGGAATTATACGCCCCCGGCATACCGCGATCATAAAACAACAAAATCAGACATACCTGCCGCCTCCTTGAAGCTGAAATTGGCTGCCTGGCGCCTGCACACGGATCCAATTAAAATAGAAAATCAGCCCAGAGGGCCTGCCCCATTAAAACTGAAAAATACTGTTTTACACATTGTTTTCCCCATATAATACGATACATATAGCGATATGATCAGCTTGGCGCATAAAACATTATTTGTTCATATTCCCAAATGTGGAGGCCAGAGTGTTGAAGAAACATTCGCCAACGATTTGGGGCTCAATTGGAATCTCC
>WFQA01000297.1 GCA_015487255.1 Paracoccaceae bacterium
AATGATGTGCTCAATGGCGGCACCGGAAATGACTGGCTTTTTGGCGAAAACGGCGATGACACGCTGGATGGCGGCGCGGGCAATGACCGGCTTTACGGCTCCAATGACGGCGCGGTGGATACCTTTGTATTTGCGGCGGGTTACGGTGATGACCGGGTGCGCGGGTTTGAGGATGGGATGGATCAGATTGACCTTTCGGCCTACGGCTTTGCCGATGCGACCGAGGCGCTGAGTTTTGCCAGCCAAACCGGCTGGGGCGCGGTGAAGTTCGACCTTTCCGGCGCGCCGGGCGGCCAGGCGGGGGATGTGCTTTACATCGAGGATATGACGCTTGGCACCACATTTACGGAGGCGGATTTTGTTTTTTGATGGCCGGTTTTTGCGGGTGATTTGACGATGGACCTGCTCTGTGAATGACAGGGATCTTAAACTCAAAATGAAATGGCAAGCTTGGGTGATATGCCCCGAGGAGCCCTTGAAATGGAGATAATATAATGACGACACCAACAGCAAACGGCGCAGAATTTCAGGTAAATACGTTTACAGCCGGACATCAGGAAGATGCGCAAGTATCTGCATTGAGCGATGGAGGATTCTTGGTTACCTGGACATCGTTTGGCCAAGATGGGGAGGGCTCCAATATCTATGCCCAGCGGTATGATAGCGCGGGTGCGGCTGTTGGCGGCGAGTTTCAGGTCAATACCACCAACGCGGATGCTGCCGTGGTTTGGCAACAGGGTGCTGCTGTCACCGGGCTTGCCGATGGCAGCTTTGTGGTAACCTGGCATTCTTGGGGGCAGGATGGATCATTTACGGGTGTTTATGGCCAGCGGTATGACAGCGCGGGCGGGGCGCTCGGCGCGGAATTCCAGATAAACACCACAACCAATGACGGGCAGTGGCAATCTTCCATTGCCTCGCTTGGTGATGGTGGTTTTGTTGTAACATGGGAGACCTATTCGCAGGATGGCAGCTTCGTTGGTGTTGCCGCTCAGCAATATGACGCAGCCGGGGCAACGGTGGGGAATGAATTTTTGGTCAACACCTATACGCTCAATAACCAGCGCACCCCCGATGTGACGGGGCTAAGCGATGGTGGCTATGTGATCACATGGGCTTCGTGGGCGCAGGATAACTCCGGTTTTGGGGTTTATGCCCAACGTTTTGATGCAAACGGAGCAACCGTTGGTGGCGAGTTTCAAGTGAGTTCTTATACTTTTGGCAGTCAAGTGTTTCCGGAGGTGACCGCATTACCAAATGGCGGATTTGTTGTGACCTGGACATCCGAGGGTCAGGACAGCTCGGGCCCGGGAGTTTATGGGCAGATCTATGATGCAAACGGCGCTGCGGTAGGTGCGGAGTTCCAGATCAACACAACCGAGTTTGGCCGCCAGGCTGTCAGCCAAACCACTCAGCTTGCCGATGGCGGGTTTGTGGTGACCTGGAGCTCCGAGGAAGGCTTTGCCAACCCCAACGATCTGCTGGATACAAGTCAATCACTATTCAATATTTATGGCCAGCGCTTTGATGCTGATGGCAATCGGATTGGCCAGGAATTTCTGGTTAACAGCACAACGGATTCGGATCAGCGCATTTCCTCTGTTTCCACGCTTGCCGATGGCCGTATCGTTGTGACCTGGATGTCTGCCGGACAAGACGGCGATGGTTTTGGCATTTTTGGTCAAGTATTTGATATCTCGGATTATAATGCAATCAACGGAACTGCAGGCGCTGATACGCTGATCGGAACTGGCGGGGCGGATGCCATTTTTGGCCTTGCGGATGATGATCGTATTTATGGCCGTAATGGTGATGACACCCTGACGGGTGGTGTCGGCAATGATCGGTTGAATGGTGGGGGCGGCGATGATGCGCTGAATGGCGGTGATGGTGATGACCGCCTGAAAGGCCAAGACGGCGATGATCAACTTGATGGCGGTGCCGGCTCGGATGTGCTGTTTGGCGGAGGCGGTAACGACACCCTATTTGGCGGCAGTGCCGATGATTGGATTTATGGTGGCGATGGCAATGACATTTTGGATGGCGGCCTTGGCAATGATCGGCTGAATGGTGGGGCTGGGGATGATACCTTGATTGGTGGCTATGGAACCGATCGGCTGAAAGGCAAGGATGGGAATGACGTGCTCGATGGCGGCGACAGCAATGATGTGCTGATTGGTGATAATGGTGCGGATATCCTGATAGGCGGTCTAGGTAATGATTTTCTTTACGGCGGGCGCGATAACGACATCCTTGACGGGGGTAAGGGCAACGACCGCTTGCGTGGCAATCTTGGTGACGACAACCTTGATGCCGGCGGCGGTAACGACACGCTTTACGGCGGTGGCGGCAACGATATCCTAAAGGGCGGCACTGGCAGCGACCGGCTCTATGGTGAGGGCGGAGCGGATACGCTTGATGGCGGTCGTGGCGCTTCTTACGACCGCGACTGGCTTTATGGTGGCGCGGATGGCGCGGTGGATACCTTTGTGTTCGCCGCCGGTTACGGCGATGACCGGGTGCGCGGGTTTGAAGATGGCATGGACCGGATCGACCTCTCCGCCTACGGCTTTGCTGATGCGGCCGAGGCGCTGAGCTATGCCAGCCAAACCGGCTGGGGCGCGGTGAAGTTCGACCTTTCCGGCGCGCCGGGCGGCCAGGCGGGGGATGTGCTCTACATCGAGGATATGACGCTTGGCACCACCTTCACCGAGGCGGACTTTATCTTTTAGCGAGAAATTCTGCGCGTTCAAGCCGTGCTTTTCCAAATATCTTACAACCGGAAAAGACGGCTGGTTCGGCCCAACACAAGCTCAACCCAGGAGTAAAATGCCATGGCGACACCAACCACAAACGGACCTGAATTTCAGGTCAATACCTTTACGGCTGGAAACCAGTTAGACGCAACTGTGACAGCTTTGCCTGATGGTGGTTTTGTGGTTATTTGGGCGTCCAACCTTCAGGACGGTGCGGAATACGGGATCTATGGTCAGCGCTATGATGCTGCGGGCAGCCCGCTTGGTGCGGAGTTCCTGGTTAATACCACAACTGCGGACAATCAGGGCATACCAGATGTAACCGCTTTGACAGGAGGTGGGTTTGTGGTCACCTGGCAGTCTTATGGGCAAGACGGGTCATTTGACGGGGTTTATTCTCAACAATACGATGCGCTCGGGGCCACGGTTGGGGGCGAAACGCAGGTCAATACCAACACCATGTTTAGTCAAAATGACTCCTCTGTCGCCGCCCTTTCGGATGGTGGGTATGTTGTGACCTGGTCGTCTTTTTCGGCGGGGGAAACCGGCCTGGATATTTTTGCCCAGCGGTATGATGCAAATGGCCAGGCCGTTGGCGGGGAGTTTCAGGTCAACAGCCTTTCCCTTAATCATCAAGCCGCCTCTCAGGTTGAAGGCCTGTCCAATGGCGGTTTTGTTGTTAGCTGGGCATCTTTGCTTCAGGACGGCTCGGGGTTTGGCGTATTTGCGCAACGCTATGATGCAGCGGGTGCGCCTCAGGGCGGGGAATTTCAGGTAAATTCCACAACGGCGGATAGTCAGGGGTTCTCCTCTGCCACAGCTTTGCCGGGTGGTGGATTTGTCATCACCTGGTCATCGGTCCAGCAGGATGGTTCCGGAACGGGGGTTTACGGGCAGATCTATGATGCCGGCGGAAACACGGTTGGTGGCGAGTTCCAGATCAATACCAGCGAGGAAGGCCGGCAGGGGTTCACACAGATCACCACCTTGGATGATGGCGGATTTGTGGTGACGTGGAGTTCTGAAGAAGGGTTTGCAAATCCGGCGAATCCAACGGATACAACCGCCTCGGTTTTTGACATTTACGGCCAGAGATATACCGCTGAAGGCACCCCTGTGGGGGAGGAGTTTTTGATCAACTCCACAACGGATGGTGATCAGCGTTTGCCGTCCATATCCACGCTTGCTGATGGCCGGATTGTTGTTACCTGGACGTCCAGCGGACAAGATGGCAGCGGCACGGCTGTGATTGGCCGGATATTTGATATTGCGGCCCATAATACCATTACGGGCACGGCGGAGGATGACACCCTGTCAGGCACAGAAGCCGATGATACGCTGGTGGGCGGTGCCGGAGCGGACGCATTGGATGGCGGTGTTGGCTCGGATACTGCCAGCTACCGCACCGCGACCGCCGGGGTAACGGCGAATTTGGTTGCGCCGGACAGCAATAAGGGCGACGCCGCCGGTGATAGCTATACCAGCATCGAGAACCTGGCCGGATCAGGGTTTAATGATTTTCTTGTGGGCAATGCCGAAGCCAACAAGCTGATGGGCCGCGAAGGGAATGATAATTTACTGGGCGGCGGCGGCAATGATACCCTGTTTGGCAACCAGGGCGCTGACTCACTTTGGGGCAGTGGCGGCGATGACATGCTGGATGGCGGTATTGGCGACGATTCCCTTTGGGGTGGTACCGGTGCTGATATTATGACCGGCGGCGCGGGCGATGACAATCTGTCGGGCAACGAAGATAATGACATGCTGGATGGCGGTGATGGCAATGATACGCTAAACGGCGGCGCTGGAAATGACCGGGTTTTTGGCCGTAACGGTGATGACTCGATGGATGGCGGCAGCGGCAATGATCGTTTGAAAGGTGGCGCTGGTATCGACACTATTTTTGGCGGCGAAGGCGATGATGTGGTTTTCGGCGGTGATGGCAATGATACGCTGATCGGCGATGGAGGCTCTACGGCAGCGGATGGCGTGGATTATCTTTATGGTGATGCCGGTGACGACATGCTTTACGGCCGGGGCGGCAATGACCGGTTAAACGGTGGCACCGGCAATGACACCCTAAACGGTGACGCGGGTGATGACCGGCTC
>WFQA01000298.1 GCA_015487255.1 Paracoccaceae bacterium
GCCGCCCAGCCAAGCGCGGCTTTGCGGGTGGCCTGCAAGGTGCCGTGGCGCTGCATCAGGGCCATGGCATGGTTGAGGTCTTCCGGTGCCTGCTGGCCTTTTTCGATGGTGCGCTGCCAAAATGCACGCTCGGTTGCATCGGCCTTGGCCACGGCCAGAATTACCGGCAGGGTCAGCTTGCGCTCGCGAAAATCATCACCGGTGTTTTTGCCAAGGCTGGTGCTGGCACCGCCGTAATCCAGCAGGTCATCAACGATCTGGAAGGCAATGCCAAGCGCATCGCCATAAATGCGCAGTGCCTGCGTATGGGCCGGCGGCGCATCCGCGATCACTCCGCCCACCTCGCAGGCGGCAGCAAAAAGCGCGGCGGTTTTACCGCGCACCACTTGCAGGTATATCGCCTCGTCCGTTGCCAGATTTTGCGCCGCGCTCAACTGCAAAACCTCGCCTTCTGCGATCACCGCCGAGGCATTGGCCAGAATGCCAAGTGCCTGCATATTGCCGGTTTCAACCATCAGCTGGAAGGAGCGGGAAAACAGGTAATCCCCGACCAGAACGCTTGATTTGTTATCCCAAAGCAGGTTTGCCGTGGGCCGGCCCCGGCGCTGTTCGCTCTCGTCAACCACATCGTCATGCAGCAATGTGGCGGTGTGGATGAACTCAACCGTGGCCGCCAGCAGCACATGGTGCTCACCCCGATAGCCACACAGATTGGCGCTGGCAAGCGTAAGCAGCGGGCGCAACCGCTTGCCACCGGCCTCGACCAGATGCGCGGTCACTTCGGGAATGCGCGGCGCGTGCTCAGAGGCCATGCGGCTGCGGATCAAGCCATTCACCGCCGCCATATCCTGCGCCAAAAACGCCTGTAATTGCTCAAAAGGGCCCATTTTACTCTCAATTTTCTGTGAGGTGGCCACGCCCCCTCGACGGCGCCCTTATTGCCCGATAACGTAACAGAATGAAAGAGATTTTACGCACCACCGATCCGCTCGATATCACTTTTGCCACCGCATTGCTCAAAGGCGAGGGGATACGGTATTTTTCATTTGGCGAGCATATGGCGGCGATGGAAGGCTCGACCGGGGTGTTTCCGCGCCGCCTGATGGTGGCGGATGAGGATGAATTCATCGCGGCGGTGGTGCTGCGGGATAATGGCATCGATAGCGGGCTGGATACGTGACCCTTGAGCTGACGGATGACGGGTTTTTAGGCGGCAGGCTAAAGATATTGCAGCCCAAAACCGGCTACCGCGCGGCCACCGATCCGGTGTTTCTGGCGGCGGCGGTGGCGGCAAGGCCGGGGCAGTTGGTGCTGGAGCTGGGCTGCGGGGCAGGGGTGGCGCTGGCCTGCCTGCTGGTCCGGCTGCCGGTGCGGGCAAGCGGGCTTGAAGTGCAGCAGGATTATGCCGATCTGGCCCGGCAAAACATGGCCCGCAATGATCTGAGCGCGGAGATCATAACCGGAGACATTGCCAAAATGCCCATCGCGCTGCGGGCGCAAAGCTTTGACCATGTGATGATGAACCCGCCGTTTTTTCGCAAAAGCCAGCATATGCCCCCTGAAAATTCCGGTAAATCCACCGCCTTCATTGAAGGGGATCTGGGGCTGGAGGGCTGGATACTTGCCGGGCTAAAAAGGCTTAAGCCTTTGGGTCGGCTCACAATTATCCACCGGGCAGAGCGGCTGGATGCAATTTTGCGAGCGCTGGACGGGGTCGGGGATATCCATATCCTTCCCCTTGCCGCCCGCCAGGGCCGCGAGGCGGGCCGGGTGCTGGTGCAGGCGCGCAAGGGCGGGGCCGGGCCGCTGCGCCTGCTCGCCCCGCTGGTTTTGCACAAGGGCGAGAGCCACGGGCAGGACGGCGATGATTTCAGCCCCGAAGTGGGCGGAATCCTGCGCAGGGGTAACGCTTTGGTAATATCTGGCCGATAATTTCGTAAAATCGGGTGAAGATTTGATGACAGGATTGAAAATCTGTGCTCAGATCATACCTGTCAATAAGAAGCAACCAACCAACCGGAGGCGATTGATGAACCTGAATTCTCATCTGAATGAATTGCAGAAAAAACACGAGAAACTGGAAAACCAGATCGAGCAAACCCAGCGCCACCCAAGCGCAGATACCATCGAGATCGGGGCGATGAAGAAGGAAAAACTCCGCATCAAGGAAGAAATAGTCAGGGTTAGCGCCCAGCTTTAACCCGTGCGATCCAGCTGGAAAAATGCGGCGATCGCCTGGCCCCAGGCGGGCTGATCGCCGGGTTTTTTCAGCGTCTGCCATGCGGGCTGCATGGTGGCTGGCGGAATGATATATTGCAGCCGTTCCTCGGCAATATCAGCCACAAACTCAGCACTCATTTCCGGGTGCGGCTGGATACTCATGGCGATCGGCTTGTTGATATCGCCATAGCTCAGCCCGGCGATCGGGCAGAAATCGGATGTGGCAAACACATGCGCACCCGCCGGTGCCCTGACCACCTGATCTTGGTGAATGGCGGGAACCGAGAAGCCCTCGCCAACCGCATCGAGCCAGCCGGGCCGGTCCAGCAGTTGATAATCCAGAATGCCAACCCCCCAGCCCTTGTCGGATTTTTCGACCCGCCCGCCCATGGCCTGCGCCAGCACCTGATGGCCAAAACAGATGCCAACCACCGGCACCCGCGCTGTGAGGCATTGGCGCAAAAACCCTTCCAGCGGCGGGATCCACGGCGCATCATCATAAGCGCTGCTGCGCGAACCGGTGATGATCCAGCCATCGGCCATATCCGGGCTTTCGGCCACCTCGCCATCAACCACGCTGACGGTGATAAACGTGGCGCCGGGCAGATACGGCCCGACAAGCCGCTTGAAAAACGCCGGGTAGCGGCCGTATTTGGCTTTGAGCGTGTCAGAAAGATGCCCGGTTTCAAGAATGCCGATTTTCACAGCCAAGCCCCGCAAGAAGTTTTTCTTGGCTTATCGCGGCACGGTTTGTTTGTCATGCTTAAACCACAAACTGCCCGCCATTGGCGGTGAGGGTGGAGCCGGTGATGAACCCCGCATCATCGGAGGCCAGAAACACCACACAACGGGCGATCTCATCCGGCTCGCCCAGGCGGCCAACCGGAATTTGCGGTATGATGCGCTCATTGAGCACTTTTTCGGGAATGGCACGCACCATTTCGGTGCCGATATAGCCGGGGCAAATCGCATTGACCGTGATACCGGCAAAGGCCCCCTCTTGCGCCAGCGCCTTGGTAAAACCGAGATCACCGGCTTTGGAGGCCGAATAATTCACCTGCCCCATCTGCCCCTTTTGCCCGTTGATCGATGAAATATTGATCACCCGGCCAAATTTGCGCGCGCGCATGCCGGGCCAGATCGGGTGGGTCATGTTGAAAACCCCGTTGAGATTGGTGTCGATCACCTCCTGCCAGGCCGCGCGGCTGAGCTTGTGAAACATACCATCGCGGGTGATGCCGGCATTGTTGACCAGAATATCAACCGGGCCAAGGTTGGCCTCCACCTGCGTTATGCCGCTCACACATTGGTCATAATCCGCCACCGACCACTTATAGGCCTTGATGCCGGTTTTGGCGGTAAACGCTTTCGCAGCGTCATCATTGCCCGCATAGCTTACCGCCACTTTTGCGCCGCTATCCTGCAGCGCCACCGCGATGGCCGCGCCAATGCCGCGGGTGCCGCCGGTTACCAATGCCACTCTTGCCATGATCTTCTCCCTAATCCCGCGCCACGCAAAGCGCCACACCCATGCCGCCGCCAATACACAGGGTTGCCAGCCCCTTTTTGGCATCGCGGCGTTTCATTTCAAACAGCAATGTGTTGAGAATGCGCGCGCCGGATGCGCCAATCGGGTGGCCAATCGCAATCGCCCCGCCGTTTACATTTACTACGTCTGGGTCCCAGCCCATGTCTTTATTCACCGCGCAGGCCTGAGCGGCGAAGGCTTCGTTGGCCTCGACCAGATCAAGCTCTTCGGCCTTCCACCCTGCCTTTGCCAGCGCCTTTTTGGCTGCATGAATTGGCCCAACCCCCATGATCGCCGGGTCCAGCCCGGCGGTGGCGGTGGATACAATCCGCCCCAGCGGCTCAATGCCGCGCTTTTGCGCATTTTTGGCGCTCATCAGCAGAGCCCCCGCAGCGCCATCATTGATGCCCGAGGCATTGGCCGCCGTCACGCTGCCATCCCTGGCAAATGCCGGGCGCAGTTTTTGCATGTTTTCCAGCGTCGCCCCGTGGCGGATATATTCATCCGCATCCACAATGGTCTCGCCTTTGCGGGAGTTGAGCGTGACCGGAGTAATTTCATCTTTAAAACGCCCGGCAAGCTGGGCCGCTTCGGCTTTGTTTTGCGAGGCAAGGGCGAATTCATCCTGCATTTCCCGGCTGATCATCCATTGCCCGGCCACGTTTTCAGCGGTGACCCCCATGTGATAATCATTGAAAGCATCCCACAATCCGTCGCGGATCATGCTGTCGATAAATTGCAGGTCCCCCATTTTCTGGCCGTTGCGCAGATTGGCGACATGGGGTGAGAGGCTCATATTCTCCTGCCCGCCAGCCACCACGATTTCGGCATCCCCGAGCATGATCTGCTGTGCGCCAAGCGCCACCGCGCGCAGGCCAGAGCCGCATACCTGATTGACCCCCCAGGCCGAAGCCTCCCTGGGTAGGCCGGCATTGAGATGGGCTTGGCGCGCCGGGTTTTGCCCCTGCCCGGCGGTCAGCACCTGCCCGAGAATGGTCTCGTCAACCTCGTCCGGGCTGATCCCGGCGCGCTCGATCAAAGCGCGGATCACCACTTCCCCCAGAACATGGGCCGGGGTTTTGGCAAATACACCCAGAAAACTGCCAACAGCAGTGCGGGCAGCGGCGGCAATAACGATATCGGTCATGGCGGCTTCCTGTCTGAAATTGATTCGGTCTTTGTGCATTGCAGCACAGATTAACTGAAATAATAAGTCGAATAATGCAGTCAAAACGAAATATAAATACTTGAATGTGTGGATTTGGCTGAAAATGGCCCATTTTGGTCAGATTGGCGCGCTGTGTGGCATAGAAAAGACAGGGATGTCTGTTTTGCATTGCAGTTGCGAGAAAGCGCGGTAGTCTTGCAGGGTAATTGGGGAGTTGGATATGGCTGAAACAGAAGATCAAACGGTGGTGATCAAAAAATACGCCAATCGTCGGCTGTATAATACGGCCAAATCGAGCTATGTGACGCTGGATGATCTGGCGGTAATGGTGCGCGCGGGTGATGATTTTATCGTAAAAGATGCCAAATCGGGTGAGGATATCACCCGCTCGGTTCTGGCCCAGATTATTTTCGAGGAAGAATCCAAAGGCCAGAATCTGCTGCCGGTAAAGTTTTTGCGCCAGCTCATCGGGCTTTATGGTGATTCGCTCGAGGGCTTTGTGCCAGGCTATCTTGAGGCTTCGATGGAGAGCTTTGCCGAGAATCAGGAAAAAATGCGCGAGCAGATCACTTCGATGATCGGAGCCAACCCGATGATGGCCAATATGGAAGATCTGGCACGGGGCAATATGGAGTGGATGGAGAATGCGGTGAAAATGTTTTCACCCTTTGCCGCCATGCAGCCGCAGGCAAAATCCGAACCGGAATCAACCAAAAACGAAGAGCTGAGTGCCCTCAAAAAACAACTGGCCGAGATGCAGGAGCAAATTTCAAAGCTGGCCGATAAAGGTTAAACCGCCGGCTCACTGGGTTTGTGGGTGAAAGCCGCACTCTGCGGCTGATCACGCAAGTGCCGCACCCACTTGGGTGCCGGTATTCAGGCAGATCGGCATTTCAGCCGAGCGGCCATGATAATAGCCCTGCAATGCGTCAATCCCCAGTTTTTGCGCAAAAGCGGATTCCTCCGCCGTTTCCACAAATTCGGCCACGGTAAACATATCAAATTGCCGGGCGATTTTGACCAGTGCTTCCACCAGCACCTGATTGTCGCGGTTATTGGGCAGGTCGCGGATGAACTGCCCGTCGATCTTCACCATATCAAATTTGTATTTGCGGAAATGGCTGAAACCGGTATAGCCGGCACCAAAATCGTCAATGGCAAAGCTACAGCCAAGCTTGTGCCCTTTTTCCATGAAGTAAGCCACAAATGCCGGGTCTTCGATCGGGGCGGATTCGGTGATTTCCACAATCAGCCGGTCAGCAATATGCGGGGTGTCATGGCAGGCGCGGGTCAGGATATTCATCCAGCCTTCATCGCCAATGGTATGCATCGAAATATTCACCGAAAGCCGTTGGCGCGGGTCGGCGCGCAGCATATCCAGCGCTTTTTCCAGCGCGATCCTGTCTATCTCCTGCACCAGTGAGGTGTTTTCGATCGCCGGAATAAACTCCCCCGCCGGCATGGTGCGCCCGGCGCGGTCCCGGATGCGGATAAGCCCTTCGTGAAAGGCGATCAGCGGGCGGCTGCCGGCGCGGAAAATCGGCTGAAACGCCAGCCCGACCCGCCCCTCCTCTATCGCGGCGCTGACCATGGCACGGGTGGCCTCAAGCTTCAGGTCGCGCCTTGCTGCTTTATTCTCAAATGCTTCCCAACTGTGCGCCATAGAATCCTCCGCGACCAACTACCGGCTCACCTTCCGTGATAAAAGTTAACGAAACGTAAATATTCTTAAATTGTTCTTAAAATGTTCCGAAAACTTGAATCGCATTTTATTCAATTTATTCCAATGCCAGCAGGGTGTTGAATATCTCTTGTGCGCTTTCATCATACCACTCTGCCCCGCCAATAAGCCGGGCGATTTCGCGGCCTTCGCGGTCCAGAATCACTGTCAGTGGCAGGCCGATGGCACCAAATTCGGCCCCGAGGCTCGAATCAGCATCCAAAAGAATCGGCAAATCGGTTACATTTGCCTCTTCCAAAAACCGCTCGATACCGCCCAGCTCGTTAAAGCCGGTGGCAATGGCGTGCACCACAAAATCGTCACCGCCGAGGCCTTTTTGCAGCGCGTCCAGCGTGGGCATTTCTTCACGGCAGGGGTAGCACCATGTCGCCCAAAAGTTCACCACCCTTATTTTGCCGTTACTATCGGCAAGGCTGAGGCGGTTTCCGGCGGCATCGGTGAAGCTGGTGAGCACGGGTTCCATCGGTTCGCGGTGGATTTTGAGCTTGCGCATGTTGCCCGCGCGCATTTCCAGCAACTGTTCACGCACCTCCGGGGTGATGGTTTGGGCGAATCCTTGGTTTGCACCAAGGGCCAAGGCAGCGTATAGCAGGGCAATCAGGGGTGTTTTCATCGGGCCTCTCCAAAAGGGTAATATAATGTCAGACAAAAAGAGCGCAAATGCAATGTGGGGCGGGCGGTTTTCTGCGGGGCCGGATGCCATTATGGAGGCGATAAATGCTTCCATTGGTTATGATCAAAAGATGGCCAGGCAGGATATTGAAGGCTCCCGCGCCCACGCGGCCATGCTGGCTGCCCGGGGTATCATCAGTGATAGCGATGCGCGGGCCATTCGGGAAGGGCTGCTCACGGTATTGTCAGAGATCGAGACGGGGGCGTTTGAATTTTCAGCCGCGCTGGAGGATATTCACATGAATGTCGAGGCGCGGCTGACCGCGCTGGTCGGCCCGGCGGCGGGGCGGCTGCATACGGCGCGCTCGCGCAATGATCAGGTGGCGACGGATTTCAGGCTCTGGGTGCGCGGGCAGATGGATGCGGCGATCGAGGGGCTAAGCGCGCTGATGCAGGCTTTTGTGGCGCAGGCCGAAGCCGGGGCGGATATGGTGATGCCGGGGTTTACCCATTTGCAGGTGGCGCAGCCGGTGACATGGGGCCACCATATGATGGCCTATGTGGAGATGTTTGCCCGGGATCGTTCGCGCTTTATTGATGCGCGGGCGCGGATGAATGAAAGCCCGCTCGGTGCGGCGGCGCTGGCGGGCACCTCCTTTCCGATTGACCGGGAGATGACGGCCGATGCGCTGGGTTTCGAGCGGCCGATGGCCAATTCGCTCGATGCGGTCTCGGACCGGGATTTCGCCCTGGAGTTTTTGGCTTCATGTTCGATTTGTGCAACTCACATTTCACGAATTGCAGAAGAACTTGTGATTTGGTCTTCGGCCCAGTTTCGATTTGTGACAATTTCAGATCGGTTTTCCACCGGTTCATCCATCATGCCGCAAAAGAAAAACCCCGATGCGGCGGAGCTTTTGCGTGCCAAGGTCGGGCGAATCAATGGATCCTTGATAGCATTGCTGACCATTATGAAAGGCCTGCCGCTGGCCTATTCAAAGGATATGCAGGAAGACAAGGAGCAGGTGTTTGATGCGGCTGACAGCCTGATGCTCTCATTGGCCGCTCTCACCGGCATGGTGGCCGATATGCGCCCCAACCCCGCGCCATTGCGCCTGGCGGCGGCGAGCGGGTTTTCTACCGCGACCGATCTGGCGGATTGGCTGGTGCGTGCGCTCAACATGCCGTTTCGCGATGCGCATCATGTGACCGGCGCATTGGTGAAAATGGCCGAAGATCAAGGGGTTGACCTGCATGAGCTGAGCCTTGCACAGATGCAATCGGTTGAACCAAGCATCGGTGAAGCGGTTTATGAAGTGCTGGGGGTGGATAACTCGGTGGCCAGCCGCACCAGCTATGGCGGCACGGCCCCTGCGCAGGTAAAAGCGCAAATCGCGCGCTGGAGGGAATCGTTGAAATGATCAATATTAAGAAAATTGTTACAATTCTCCTGTTTGTTAGCTTTCCGTTAATCATTTCGGGGTGTGGTGTGAAGGGCGACCCTTTGGTTCCTGCGGCCTCGGTTGCTGCCCCATAACAGCCGCCGGCGAGGTGGCCAGACGGAAGGTTACTTATGTTTCTCACGTGCCGAAATTTGTTTGTTGCCGCGCTTGCGGCCAGTATTTTTTCCGGGCCTGGCATGGCGCAAACCGCGCTGCGCGGGCCGATTATATTGACTGTCAGCGGCAATATTTCCAAACCGTCACGCGGAGCGGTGGACCCGGCATTTGATAAATTCTTTGCCTATAACGAGGTCGAGTTCGAAAAAGCGGCGCAGTTTGATTTTGCCGCGCTGCAGGGCATTGGCATGGTTTCTGTAAATGCGGATTTCCCGATGGGGGGCAGGGTGCATGCCTATGAAGGCCCGCTGCTGGCCGATGTTCTGGCCGCTGCCGGGGCGGAGGGGGGCACTGTTACCATCCGTGCGCTTGATGGTTATGCAGTGGAGCTTGATTATGCCGAGGCGGTGGCCAATGGCGCGGTGCTGGCGCTCAGACATGACGGCATGCCATTTGCGCTCGGGGATTATGGCCCGACACATCTGGTGTTTCCGCGCGCGGACCGGGCTGACCTGGCGGAGATGAATGATGATAACTGGGTTTGGTCGATCTACCAGATCCATGTAGAATAACTTGCCCCGCCCCCTTTGAGGCGATATGGCGGGGGCAAGGGGGATAAGATGTCCAAACTACGTATGTTCTATCTGGCCATGAGCATCATCGGGGCGATTGTGCCGCTGTTTTTTGTGTTTGGCTGGCTGCGTGATGGCGGGGCATTGCTGGGGCTGCTGGCAGCCTGGAGCAGCAACGGCGCCAGCACGGGGCTGATGTGGGATATGTTCATCGCTGCGTTTGTGCTGATGGTTTTCGCGATTTCCGAGTGTATCTACCGGCGCGACTATTTCCCGCTTGTGGCCCTGCCTGTCACCGTTATGATCGGGCTTTCCAGCGGCTTGCCGCTTTACCTGTTTTTGCGCACGAGATCACGAGACTGATGGACCATTTTATCTATAATAACGGGGTGCTGCACGCCGAGGATGTATCTGTAAAAGAGATCGCGGCCAAGGTTGGCACGCCGTTTTACCTTTACTCCACTGCCACCTTGCAGCGGCATTACACCGTGTTTGACGAGGCGCTTGACGGGCTGGAACACAAGATATTCTATGCAATGAAGGCCAATGACAACATGGCGGTGCTGCGGGTGCTGGCGGGCATGGGCGCGGGTATGGACGTGGTTTCGGGCGGCGAATATGCCAAGGCGCGCGCCGCCGGGGTGGCTGGTGATATGATCGTGTTTTCCGGTGTGGGCAAAACCGAAGCCGAGATGTGGCAGGTGCTCAATGGCGGTATTCGCCAGTTCAACGTGGAAAGCGAGCCGGAGCTGCGCCTGCTGAGCAAAGTGGCCAGCGCGCAGGGCAAGGTTGCGCCGATCACGCTGCGGGTCAACCCCGATGTCGATGCCAAAACCCATGCCAAGATCGCCACCGGCAGGTCGGAAAACAAATTTGGCATCCCGATGGCCAAGGCGCGCGAAGCCTATGCCGAGGCCGCCAGCCTGCCGGGGTTGGAGGTGGTGGGGATCGATGTGCATATCGGCAGCCAGCTCACCGATCTGGCCCCTTACCGGCTGGCATTTTCAAAAGTGGCGGAGCTGGCCGAGGCCCTGCGCGCTGACGGCCATGATATCCGCCGCCTTGATCTTGGCGGCGGGCTGGGCATTCCCTATCAGCGCTCCAACGAGGCCCCGCCCCTGCCGGTGGAATACGGGCAGGTGATCCGCGAGACGGTTGGCCATCTGGGCTGCGAGATAGAGATCGAGCCGGGGCGGCTGATCGCCGGCAATGCCGGGCTGCTGGTCTCCAGCGTGATTTACCTCAAGCAGGGCGAGGGGCGGAATTTTCTGATCATCGATGCGGCGATGAACGATCTCATCCGCCCGGCGATGTATGAGGCGCATCATGATATCATCGCGGTGGAGGAGCCGGAAATCGGGGTGGAACCGGCCCCGGTGGATATCGTTGGCCCGATCTGTGAAAGCGGCGATACCTTCAGCAAATCCCGGCTGATGCCGCCGCTCAAAAGCGGTGATCTGGTGGCGTTTCGCTCTGCCGGGGCTTATGGCGCGGTGATGGCTTCGGAATATAACGCCCGCCCGCTGATCCCCGAGGTGCTGGTGCAGGGTGATCAATTTGCCGTGGTTCGCCCGCGCCCCACCTATGAAGAAATGATTTCCCGCGATACAATCCCCCATTGGATGGAATCATAAAGGCCGGATATGCAGCCCAAGCTCACATTTACCGAGGCAAACCGGCGGCGCAAGCTGCTGCGGGGCTTGCGTGGGCGCATTGCCCTGACCAAGCTCAGCCTGGTGCTGGAGAGCTTTCTGCGCAGCTTTTGGCCCTTGCTGACGCTTTTGGGTTTTGCCTATGCCGCGCTGGCCTTTGGCGCGCTGATGGTGGTGCCGCCGCAACTGGTGCTGGGGGCTTTGGGGCTGACCGGGCTGATGGCTTTGTGGTTTACCTATCGCGGCTTCAAATCCTTTTCGCTGCCGAGCCAAAGCCAAGCGCTTGAAAAGCTTGATGAAAGCCTGAAAAATCATCCGATTGCCAGCATGCAGGACAACCCGGCGATCAATCAGGGTGATCCGCTGGCCAAGGCCTTATGGGCGGCCCATATTGATGAAATGCAGGCACAGGCGGCCCATGCCCGCGCCCCGCTGCCCGCGCCAAACCTGCCAAAAAGAGACCGCTCCGGCCTGCGCCTGCTGGCCCTGACCTTTGTGATCATGGCCCTGCTTTTTGCCCCGCGCATCGGGGTGCAGGGCTTGCAGGCCACCCTTGGCGGTGAGGTCGCGGCCACCACCCCGAGCGTGGCGATAGAGGCCTGGGCCAGCCCGCCGGCCTATACCGGCAAACCTGCGATCTACCTTACCGAGTTGCAGCCCGGCGCGCGGGTCGAGCTGCCCATTGGCAGTGAAATCACCCTGCGCACCTATGGTAACGGCGCTTTTTCGCTCACCGAAGCGGTGAGCGGCACGGCTACCGCCCTGACTGCCCCCACGCCGGATACCCCGCCGCGCGATGCCCGCTTTCTGGTGCAGCAAGACGGTATGATCGAGGTGTTTGACGGCAACACCCCGCTTGGGCAATGGCAGGTTTCGATGCTGGCTGACCTGCCGCCAAGTATTGCCGCGCCGGAGGGGGTTTCGAAATCCCGCGAGGGGGAGCTTTCCATCGGCTATACCGCCAGCGATGATTACGGCATTGCCAGCACCCGCTATGTGATCCGCCCCGAGCTGGCCAAGGTCAACCGCATTTATGGGCTGGCCCCCGATCCCGCCGCCATGCCGGGGGATTACACCGGCGAATTGCCGCTGCCCTTCAGTCAGGAACTGACCGAAATAGAAGAAACCCTGCTGGCGGATTTTTCCAAGGAAATGTGGGCCAACCTGCCGGTGACGATCACGCTCGAAGTCACCGACGGGGCCGGGCAAACCGCCAGTATCGAGCTGGAGAGCGCGGCGCTGCCGGCGCTGAGCTTCTTTGATGAACTGGCCGCGGCCATTGTCGAGCAGCGGCGCGATCTGCTGTGGTCTCCCGAGAATGACCGCCGGGTCTCGCAGGTGCTGCGCGCGATAAGCTACCAGCCCGAAGAGGGGCTTTTCCCCAGTGCTTCCAGCTATTTGCTGCTGCGCAGCGCGATCCGGCGCATGGGCTACCAGATGGAGGACGGGCTGAGGGAAGAGGAGCGGGTGGCGCTTGCCGAGCTGCTCAGGAAAATCGCGCTCCTGATCGAGAACGGCGATCTGAGCGGGTCCGAGGCGCGGCTGCGGCGCGCGCAAGAGCGGCTGAGCCAGGCGCTGGAAAACGGCGCGACCGATGAGGAAATCGCCGGGCTGATGGATGATCTGCGCGCCGCCACCGAGGAATATCTCGACGAGCTGGCCCAGAACATGGACCCCAACCAGCAGGCACAGGGGCAGCAGGGGCAGAGCATCACCACTGACCAGTTGCAGGAAATGCTCGACCGTTTGCAGGAACTGTCGGAAAACGGCCAGCGGGCAGAGGCGCAGCAACTGCTCGACGAGATCCGCCGTTTCATGGAAAACATGCAGATGACCCAAGGCTCGGGCAGCGGCCAGCCGCGGCGCAATTCCGAGCAGCAGCAGTTGCAGGATGGCATTCAGGAGCAGCAGGAGCTTTCCGACGAGGCGTTCCGGCAGCTTCAGGAGCAATTCGGCCGCCCGGGGCAGGAGCAGCAGCAGGGCGAGGGGCGCTCATTGGCCGAGCGGCAGGAGCAATTGCGCCAGTTCATCGAGGAATTGCAGCAGCAGGGCGGTGGTGGCGATGCGCTGAGCGAGGCCGAGCGCAACATGGGCGAGGCCCGCGACCGGCTGCGCGAGGGGGATTTCTCCGGCGCGTTTGACGAGCAGGCGCAGGCGATGGAAAACATGCGCCAAACCCTGCGCGACCTGGAAAACCAAGAACAGGCCGGGCAAAGCGGGGCTGATGGCGAGGTGACCAGCGAGCGCGACCAATATGACCCGCTGGGCCGCCCGATTGGCAATCGCGGCCGGGCGGATGGCGATACCGCGGTGCCTGATCAGAACGCCTCGGAACGGGCGCGCGAATTGCTGGATGAAATCCGCCGCCGTAAGGGCGAAAGCCAGCGCCCGGCCGAGGAGCTGGATTACCTCGACCGTTTGCTTGACCGGTTTTAGGGTGTTTTCAGTTCAAGTGGAATCGCAATTAGCTGCCTTTCGCTTCGCTCAAACGCGAATTGCGATGTTTTGTTTTAAGGTGAACTGGAAACGCTTTAGTGCCTGATTTTCAAAACCCCGCACTGCGTGGCCATTTGGCGATGCTGCTTTTCTCGGCGCTTGTGGCCGGATCATTCGCGCTTGGGGCGCGGGTGGCCAACCTGATCGAACCGGCAGCGCTGAACGCGCTGAGGTTTTTGCTGGCGGCGGTGATTATCGGCACTTTTGTTGCGCTGGGGCCGGGGGTGAAGCGGCGGGATTTGCGCGCGCCGTGGCGGTATCTGCTGCTTGGCGGTCTGTTTGCGATTTACTTTGTGCTGATGTTTGAAGGGCTGAAAACCGCCGCGCCGGTCTCGGCCAGTGCGGTGTTTACGCTTGCGCCGGTCATGGCCGCGGTTTTTGGCTGGCTGGTGTTGCGGCAGGTAACCACGCGGCGCATGGCGCTGGCGCTGGCGCTGGCGGCTGGCGGGGCGATCTGGGTAATTTTTCGCGGGGATATCGGGGCGATTCTGGCTTTTGAAATCGGCCGGGGAGAGGTGATATTTTTCTTCGGCGTGGCTGCGCATGCGCTTTATACCCCGATGATCCGCCGGCTCAACCGGGGCGAGCCGCCACTGGTTTTCACGCTGGGGATGCTGATTGCCGGATTTTTGGTTTTGTCGGTTTTTGGCGCGGGCAGCATCGCGGCAACCGATTTTGCCAGCCTGCCGCCACTTGTCTGGCTCACCATCGCTTATCTGACCATATTTGCCAGTGCGACCACGTTTTTTCTGCTGCAATATGCGGCGCTGCACCTGAAATCGGCCAAGGTGATGGCCTATACTTATCTGGTGCCCGCATGGGTGATTCTGTGGGAGGTGGCGCTGGGCGGGGCGATGGTGCCGCTGACGGTGCTTATCGGGGTGGCGGCGGTGGTTGTGGCGCTGGTGATGCTGCTGGAGGAATGAGGCCCGTTACGGGATCAGGCCGATTTTACGGCGGATACCTTCATCCCGCAGGGCGATTTCCTGCCCGCAATAATCCGCCGCCGCGCCTTGGGCCAGCCATGAAACAGCCCGCGCGGGCCAACTGGGCGGGATATGCGCTGACGGGTCGAGCTGGCTGACCGGGTTGATGCCCGAAGCCTTGATGCTGACCTGCATATCGGTGGCCACTGTGCCGGGGCTGAGGCCAAGAATGCAGATATTGCTGCCCCCGGTCTCCAGATGGGCGCTTCGGGTCAGCATTGCAGCCCCGGCCTTGGCGGCGCAATAATGGCTCCAGCCTTCCAGCGGCTGGTGGGCGGCCCCGGATGAAATATTGATAATCAGCCCCGCGCCTTGCGCCTGCATGATCGGTAAAGCGCAATGCAACCCGTAATAGACCGCGTTGAGGTTGGTCTCGATGGTTTTGGCCCAGGCGCGCGGGTCACTCTCGGTTATTGTGGCAATCGGCTCGATCACCCCGGCGTTTTGCACCAGAATATCAAGACTGCCAAAGGTCTCCATGCAGCGGCGCACCACCACCTCCACCCCGAGATAGCGCGATACATCCGAGGCGAGACAGGCCGCCTTGCCACCCTGCGCATTGATCTTGGCGGCAATCGCCTCGATCGGGTCACGCGAGCGCGCGGTCAAAAACACCTGCGCGCCGAGCGAAGCCAGCTCATAGGCGGTGGCCTCGCCAATGCCGCGGCTGGCGCCGGTGATGATCGCGGTTTTTCCTGCTAGTGGTTTCATGTTGACCTCCGTTTTTGCGCAGATTGCGGGAGCGGCCCAAAAGGTGCAAGCCAAAACTTGGTGGCGCTTGTATGCGCGCGGTAAAACCCATAGGTTTTGCGCAAAGCAAAATAAAGGAAAGCCGATGGCTGATTTGGAAAATATCGCGGAAAAAATGCTGATGGCAGCCAGGCGGGCCGGGGCCGGGGCGGCGGATGCGATTGTGATCAAGGCCGACAGCCTGTCGATCGAGGTGGCCGGCGGCGCGCTGGAACATGCCGAGCGGGCCGAGGGGATAGACCTTGGCCTGCGGGTGCTGCTGGGGCAGCGCTCGGCGGTGGTGTCGGTATCTGACGCCAGTGACGCCACGATAGCGGTGATGGCCGAGCGGGCGGTGGCCATGGCCAGAGCCGCGCCGGAAGACCCGAATGTGGGGCTGGCCGAACCGGAGCAACTTGCGCAAAGCTGGGATGTGGATGCGCTGGAGCTGATGGACCCTGCCGAGCCTCCCAGCCCCGAAACGCTGAAGGATATGGCGCTTGAAGCCGAGGCGGCGGGTCTGGCGGTGAAGGGGGTCAGCAAGGTGGATGCGGCCGGGGCCAGCGCCTCGAAAACCGCGATCCATCTGGCGGCGAGCAACGGGTTTTCGGGTGGTTACGAGCGCAGCTCTACCGGGCTTTACTGCACGGCGATCTCGGGTGAGGGGCTGGATATGCAGCGCGATTACAAGGGCGACAGCCGGGTTTTTGCCGCTGATATGCTGGGCGCGGATGAGATTGGCCGCATCGCCGGAGAGCGGGCGGTGGCCTTGATTGGCGCGTCAAAACCACCCACCGGCAGCTTTCCGGTGCTGTTTGACGAGCGCGTTGCCTCCGGCCTGATCGGGCATCTGGTTTCGGCGATCAATGGCCGGGCGGTGGCGCGCGGGGTGAGCTGGCTGAAAGACGCATTGAATGAGCAGGTTCTGCCCGAAGGCATGGATCTGGTCGAGGATCCGCACCGCCCGAGGATTGGCGGCTCCAAACCCTTTGATGGCGAGGGGTTGCCAACCAGTCGCAGGGCATGGGTCGAGAATGGCGTGCTCAGGGGCTGGGTGCTGGATCTGGCCTCGGCGCGCCAGCTTGGCATGCAAAGTACTGGCAATGCCGCGCGCGGGCCGGGCAGCGCGCCCAGCCCCAGCGTGGGCAATCTGAGCCTGACACCGGGGGCGATGAGCCGCGATGAATTGATCAGGGAGATGGGCACCGGGCTGATCATCACCTCGATGATCGGCTCCAGTGTCAACCCCAATACCGGCGAATATTCGCGCGGGGCGTCGGGGTTTTGGGTCGAAAACGGCGAGATCATCCGCCCGGTGAATGAATGCACCGTGGCCGGAAACCTGCGTGAAATGCTGGCCGGTATGGTGGCGGCAAATGATGGCCGGCCGCATCGCTCCCGCGTGGTGCCCAGCCTGCTGGTGGAAGGGCTGACCATTGCCGGAAGCTGATATCAGGCTGCTTCTGGCGGCCGGCGCGGCGGCGGGCGAAATCGCCAAGCGCCATTTCAAGGCCAGCCCGGAAACATGGGATAAAGCCGGTGACCAGGGGCCGGTGACCGAAGCCGATCTGGCAATCAACCGGATGCTGAAGGCCGAGCTGCTCACCGCGCGCCCCGATTATGGCTGGCTCTCGGAGGAAAGCGAGGATGGCAGCGCGCGGCTGGCCAATGAGCGGGTTTTCATCGTTGATCCGATTGACGGCACGCGCGCGTTCATCAATGGCGAGCCGGGGTTTTCCCATTCCATCGCCATTGCCGAGCGGGGCGAGATTATCGCCGCCATGGTGCATGTGCCGATGAAGGCGCAAAGCTTTCACGCCACGCTTGCCGGCGGGGCCTATTGCAATGGTGCCCCGATCACCGTCAGCGCCACGGAAAAAATGAATGGCGCGCGGGTGCTGTGCCGCCGCCCTGATCTCAAGCCGGAGCATTGGCGCGCCCCGCCTGAAATACAGCCGCATTTCCGCCCCTCGCTGGCTTACCGGCTGTGCCTTGTGGGTGAGGGGCGGTTTGACGCCATGTTTACCCTGCGCCCTGCATGGGAGTGGGATGTAGCCGCGGGCGATCTGATCGTGCGTGAGGCTGGCGGGATGACCAGCACCACCTCTGGCGATAAAACCCGCTATAACAACCCCGTGCCAAGGCTGGCCGGGCTGGTGGCCGGGCCACAAAAACTGGCGCAAAATATCATCATGGCCTTGCAGCCTGCGGCAAAACAGCCTATCGCGGGGCAGATCAAGCCAAATGGAGAATAGACCATGACCCAGCGCCTGCACCTTGTTTTTGGCGGCGAGTTGACCGACCCGCAGCACAACACTTTTCGCGATACCGACGCGATCGATATTGTCGGTATTTTCCCGAGCTACGCCAAAGCCTATGACGCCTGGAAATCGGCCGCGCACAGCACGGTGGATAACGCCCATATGCGCTATTTCATCGCCCATCTGCATCGGCTGCGCGATGAGGCAAGCGAGGCCAGCTCGACCGAAGAGCTGGGGTAAAAAGGAGTGTAAGTGGTTTCATCACCGGGGAATTCTGGCATAACGGCACTGTTGCGCGGCATGCGTGGCGGGCGGGCACCACTGCCAAGGCGCCCAGCCGGCCGGTTGCTCTGGCTGCACCTGCCCGCCGGGCTGCCCGGGGATGCGCTGGATGAATTGACCCATGCGCTGGAAGATATCCACATTCTTTGCACCGGTGCCGGGGTGGCTCTGCAAGATGTGCTTTGCCAGCCCGCGCCCGGCCCGCGCAAAACCCATATCGACCAGTTTCTGGCCCATTGGCAGCCCGATATCCTGCTCTGGGGCAGGGCGGAAAACGGGCTGGCGGTTGTGCGCAGGGCCAAACGGGCCGGGGTGAAAATGCTGATGGCTGATCTGGCGGGGCAGGGCCTGGCCGCGGGGCTGCGCGGGCGGCAACTGACCGAATTTCTGCAATATTTTGAAAAGATCCTGCTGGCGGATGATGCCGAGCAGGAGCGGCTGGCCAAGCATGGCCTTGGTGAGGCGCAGCTTACCTTGTGCCAACCTTTGTCGGAAATCGCCGCGGCCCTGCCCGAAAACGAAGCCCTGCAGCGCCGCTATGCCGGGGCGCTGGGGGCGCGCCCGGTCTGGTGTGCGGCGATGGTTTCGCGTGGCGAGGTTGGCACATTGCTGGCGGCGCACCGGCAGGCGGTGCGCTCCTTTCCCAACCTGTTGCTGGTGGTGGTGCCGCGCGCAGCACCCGAGGTCATGGCCCGCCAGATCAGGGAAGACGGCTGGCGGTTGGCCCAGACCAGCCCGGAAACCCTGCCAGACCGGCAGGCCGAGGTGCTATTGGCGCAAAATGCCGATGATCTGCCGACATGGATGCGGCTGGCCACGGTTTCGTACATGGGCGGCACCCTGTTTGGCCCCGAAGCGGCGGACCCGTTTGGTGCGGTGGCGCTTGGCTCGGCGGTGTTGAGCGGGCCGATGCAGGCCCCGTTTGAGCATCGCTACCAGCGGCTGATACATGCGGGCGCGCTGGCTTTGGCCGAGACAAACGCTGTTTTGGCGGCTAAGCTGGTTGAAGCGCTGGCCCCGGAGCTTTCCGCGAAGCTTGCTTTGGCGGCTTGGCATGTTGGCAGCGAGGGGGCGCGGGCGGTGCAGATACTGGCTGGCGAGATCATGGCGCAATTTGAGGAGGGCAGCTGATGCAGCCGCCCAGATTTTGGAATTTGGGGGGTAGATACCACCCGGCGGCGCTGTTGCTCTCGCCGCTGTCGCTGCTTTGGGCCAAGGCTACGGCGCGGCGGTTGCGCCGCGCGGGTATCGGGCTGCCGGTGCCTGTGATCTGTGTTGGCAATATCAATGCCGGTGGCACCGGCAAAACCCCGGCCGTGATCGCATTGGCCAGCTTTTTGATGGCGCGCGGGGTGGCCGCGCATGTGGTCTCGCGCGGTTATGGCGGCAGTGAGACCGGGCCGATCAGGGTGGATGAAACCCGGCATGATGCCCGGTGTGTTGGCGATGAGCCATTGCTGATGGCCGCCTTTTGCCCGACCTGGGTGGCAAAGGACCGCGCCGCCGGCGCCAGGGCCGCGCTGGCCGCCGGGGCGGAGGTGATATTGCTGGATGACGGCTTTCAAAACCCGGCTTTGAAAAAGGACCTTTCCCTGATAGTGATCGATGCCGAAATCGGCTTTGGCAACGGGCGGGTCATGCCCGCCGGGCCATTGCGCGAGCCGATAAAAACCGGGCTGGCGCGGGGTGATGCGGTTATCTCGATCGGTAATGAGCGCGCCCAGGCCGGGCTGGCGCAAAAATGGCCTGAAATTGCCGCGCTGCCCCGGCTCGAGGCGGCACTGAGACCGTTGAAAATGGGGATGGACTGGCAGGGCACACGGGTGGTTGCCTTTGCCGGTATCGGCCGCCCCGGCAAATTTTTCAAAACCCTTGAGCGTGAAGGGGCCGAACTGGTGGCCATGCATGCTTTTGCCGACCACGCCCGCTATTCGGATGTGGTTTTGGCCCGCCTGCTCAAACAGGCCCGTGCCAATAACGCGCAACTGGTCACCACCGAGAAAGACGCCATCCGCCTGCCCGCCGCCTTCCGGCCCGAGGTGCTCTCGCTGCCGGTGCGGCTGGAATTTGCGGATGAAGCCCTGCTGGCCCGCCTGCTGAAACAGGCCGGGGTGGTGCTGGCCTAGCTTTCGAGCTTGGCGTTGAGAAGGGCGGCGAAAGAGGGGTAAGACATGTTTTGGGTCAAAACCCCGTCGATCACGAAGCTTGGCGTGGAGTTGATGCCGTGATGGGTCGCGTTGGCCTGAAAATCGGCAACCAGCGCCTGGGCCATCTCGTTATCTTGCAGACAGGCGAATATGTGCTCCTGATCCAGCCCGGCTTGCAGGCCGATCGTCACCAGCGCTTGCGCAACATCGGCCGGGGTTTCGTGGCGTGACCATTGGGCCTGTTGCTGGAACAGAAGTGAAATGATCTCGAAGAATTTCTCGTTGTCACCGGGGCAGCGGGCCATCATATCGGCCCAAAGGCCGGGGCCGTCAAAATATACCGGGCGATAGATGAAATGGATTTTACCTGTGTCGATGAAGTTTTCCTTCAGCAGCGGAAAGACATCATGCTCGAAATTGGCGCAATGGGGGCAGGTGAGGGAGGAATATTCGATCACCTCGATCGGGGCGTTTTCATCACCCAGCGAGAATTGCTGGATAACCGGAGCTGACCCCGCGATTGCTGCATTGCCTTTGGCAAGGGCAATGCTGCCGGCGATCAACGCCAATGTGTTGCGGCGGGTGATGGTGGAATGGGTGGTCATTCAATTTGGTCCTTTGGGTGCTAGTTTTATTTTCTTGCCCAGGCTTTCAAGCAGCGCCCGCAGCTTTTCATCCTGCACCCCCGAAACCTGCGCGCGCAGTTCCTGCGCTTCTGCCGGGGGAAGTTCGGGCGTGGGCCGGTCATGGGTGAAGCCGGTTTTTGGCTCGGCAAAGCCGCTGGTTGTGCCGCTTTGGGCAATGCGAATATCGGAAATGGCGCTGTAGCCATAACAGGCATTGACACGCTCTTTGATGCGCGGCAGTTGCATTTGCAGCTCGGGTGCATGGGCGGGTTTGGCCAGAATCGTCAGCTTGCCGCCCAGGCCCTGCCTGGCATAACTCACCTTGACCGGCCGGGCGATTCGGGCAATTTGAGCACCGACGATCTCGTCCCAATGGGTGAGCAGGCGGATCTGGGCAAAACCGCGGGCGTGGCCGGCCTTTTGCATTCGGCCTTCCAAAAGCGCGCCGGCATGGGTAAAACCGCGCTGGGCGCGGCGGCCTCGCCGGAGGTTCTGCCTGGGTTTTTCACGGCTGTCTTGCATGGACTCCCTGCCTTTGTAACGGAATTGTAACAGATGCCGGGGCAATGACCAGCCCCAAAACCCGGGTAAGGATAGCAAATGGAAGTGCCGGAGGAAATCGGCAATAAATTGCTGGGCTGGTATGAGGCGCATGCGCGGGATCTGCCCTGGCGTGTGCCGCCCGGCGCGGATCGGCGGGCCGACCCTTATGCGGTCTGGCTCTCCGAGATCATGTTGCAGCAAACCACGGTGGCCACGGTTGGCCCGTATTTTGCCGCTTTTATCAAGCGCTGGCCCGATGTGGCGGCGCTGGCGGCGGCCCGGGATGAAGAGGTGCTCGCCGCCTGGGCCGGGCTTGGCTATTATGCCCGGGCGCGCAACCTGTTGAAATGCGCAAGGCTGGTGGCGGCTGCTGGCGGGGTGTTTCCGGATACCGAGGCCGGGCTGCTGGCCTTGCCCGGCATCGGGCCATATACGGCGGCAGCGATTGCGGCGATTGCTTTTGGGCTGCCGGCCACGGTGGTGGATGGCAATATCGAGCGGGTAATGGCACGGCTTTTTGATGAGCGCAGCCCGCTGCCAAAGGTCAGGCCAAAGCTCAAGGCCCATGCGGCAATGCTGGTGCCTGTGCATCGCGCAGGAGACCATGCCCAGGCGTTGATGGACCTTGGGGCAACCATCTGCACCCCCAAATCCCCGCGCTGTGAACGATGCCCGCTGCAGACTCATTGCGCCGGTTTTGCCGCCGGGGTGGCGGCGGAGCTGCCCAAACGCCAGCCCAAAAAGCCCAGGCCGGCCCGGTTGGGGATTGTCTATTTTGCCATGCGGGAGGATGGGCATGTGCTGCTCGAAACCCGCCCGCCACAAGGGCTGCTCGGCGGAATGCTTGGGCTGGTTGGCAGTGAATGGCACGAAGATAGTGCGGCTTTTGAGCCACCCTTTGCCGGGGATTGGCGGCAGGCGATGGCGCCTATCCATCATGTTTTCACGCATTTTAACCTTGAGCTAACGGTTTTTGCGGCAAAATCCGGTAATGAGTCGCCGGCAAGAGGCCTTTTTGTGCCGCCCCCCGCGCCGGATGCGCTGCCGAGCATCATGCGCAAGGCATATCTGGCCGGGCTGGCGCTGCTTTCTTGACCTGCAACATTGATTGCCGCGCCAAGCTGGGCCAATATGGCTGCCACGCTGCATGGGATGACAAAGATGAATGGAAAAACCACCCCCCGTTTTGCCAATGCGCTGCCGTTTTGGGTCTCTTTGGCTTTTGTGCCGTTATGGCTGCTTTCGGTCAGCCTTGGTGGCTGGTGGCTGCTGCTCATTCCGGTCTATACCACCGGGGTGACCTCGCTCATGGATGTGTTTTTAGGGCTGAGCAAAGAGAATCTCGACCCGCAATCGGAAGATTCCACCTTGTTTTGGCACCGGCTGATCACCTGGGTCTGGGTGCCGATCCAGATCGCGACAATCTTTGGCGCGCTGATCGCGATTTTCTGGTTTGACCATCTTTCAGTCTGGGAGAGCATTCTGCTGATGCTGGTCACGGGGATGGTTTCTGGCGGGGTTGGTATTACCTATGCCCATGAGTTGATCCACCAGCGCAACAAATTCGAGCGCACATTGGGCGATATCCTGTTGGCCACGGTGCTTTACGGCCATTTTCGCACCGAGCATATTTTGGTGCACCACCGCTATATCGGCACCCCGCGTGATGTGGTCACCGCCAGATATAACGAAAATATCTATCATTTCCTGCCCCGGGCACTGATCGGCAGTTTTGTGTCGGCACTCAAGGTCGAGGCTGAGCGCCAGATCAAGCGCGGCCGCAAGCCAGGTGATTGGTCCAACCCGTTTTGGCTTTACGGGGCCGGGGCGGCGGCATGCCTGCTGCTGGCGGCCTTTATTGGCGGTTTTGCCGGGTTATTGCTGTTTATCCTGCAGGCGCTGGTGGGGATATTTTATCTGGAGATCATTGATTATGTCGAGCATTACGGGCTGGTGCGCAAGCATCTGGGTGATGGTAAATACGAGCCGGTGGCACCGCGCCATTCGTGGAACTCAAACCACCGTTTCACCAATTGGCTGCTGATCAACCTGCAGCGCCATTCCGACCACCACTATAAGCCCTCCCGCCGCTTCCCGCTGCTGCAAACCTATGACGAGGCCGAGGCCCCGCAACTGCCCTATGGCTATCCGATCATGGCCGTAATCGCCTGTAACCCGCGCCATTTTCGCCGGATGATGAACCCGAAAGTGCGGGCCTGGCGCAAAATGTATTACCCTGAAATCACTGATTGGCAGCCCTATAAGGAGGGCAGCACCCCGATGCCGCGCTAAGCCGGTCACAGGCGCCACCGTTGCGGCGCGGCGCGTGTGTGCCCTTTCCATAAGTACGCCATTACCGCGCCGCATTTGCTCTATTGTATCTTCGCCACAGCAAACCTATTATAGAGCCTTACCGGTTGATATTGTGGAGATCAGGCATGGCTTGGACGGATGAGCGCGTCGATATTTTGAAGAAAATGTGGGGGGATGGCAAAAGCGCCTCCCAAATCGCCACCGAGCTTGGCGGCGTGACCCGCAATGCGGTGATCGGCAAGGTGCACCGGCTTGGGCTTTCCAACCGGCCGGCAGCCGCCAAAGCCGCCCCAAAGGCCGAGGCCACCAAAACCGCCCCCAAGCCCAAAAAGCCCAAGGCCGAGGCCAAAAAGGAAGCACCGGTGGAAACCGTGGTGCAAAAGCCCATTCCGCGCCCCCGCCCGATCATCACCGCAGGCAAGCCCCTGCCGCCACAGCGCTCGGCCACCGAAGTCAGCGCCGAAGCGCTGGCCAATGTGAAAAAGATCGAGGAAAAGGCCCGCAAGCTCAACCTGATGCAGCTTACAGAGCGCACCTGCAAATGGCCGATCGGGGACCCGGCAACCGAGGAATTCTGGTTTTGCGGCCATCCGGTCGAGCCGGGCAAACCTTATTGCGAGACCCATGTTTCGGTGGCTTTCCAGCCGATGAGCAGCCGCCGCGACCGCCGCGCCAGCCGCTGAGGCGTTTTGGCTTTTTTTGATAAACCTGGCATGCCCTGCCAGCGGGGCAACGATTGCAAAGCAATGGCGCTCACTGGCGGGGCGTGATTCAAAATAAAGCCGAAACGCTGTAGTAATTTTCAAGAAAACCCTATCTGGCCTTCAGGTAGGTGTCTTCAGCAAAATATTGATAGCTGTCGGCATTGTTGACCGCCCGCCCCGGCGAGGTGCGGGCAAATGCGCTGCACACATCGCGGTTGTAGCAGCTATCATTGGTGTCACCGACCTCCACATAATGGGACATCTCGTGGATGATCGTGCCTGCCCTTGTGCCTGAATTGAATACCTCCAGAAAGGTGGCGTCGGAAAGCTGGGGCAGGTCAAAATAAGGCGGGCACAGGTAGATGGTGCTGGAATCATCCGGGTAAACATAGGCATAGGTGCCACCCCGGCAAGAGGCCGAGCTGCTTTGCTCGCACACATAGGTGATCTTGCTGGTGCGGATGTGGTTTTTCAGCGCTGAGATGGTGTTGCGCACCTCTTTGCTGCGCTGCGCATCCCAATTGCCAAACCATGTGCGATAGGCCCCGTTTTGCGCCGTGATCTGCACGGTGGCAGCAGAAAGCGCGTCAAACGCATTGATCCGCGCCTTTTCAATATCGGAAACCTGCTGCGGTGTGCATTGAAGATAGGCGGCTTTGGCCGGGGTGATCGCGCTGGAAAACAGTGCGAGGACCATCAGCGGGGTGATAAAAAACCGTCTAATCATATTTTCTCTCAAATATTTCAATGTAGCATTGTGTTGCGGGCCGGAAACTGGTGTAATTGGGCATAAGTGTAGCACTGAAAGAGCAATGATCAAGTTTAACCTCAAATGCGAAAACGGCCACGGGTTTGACTCGTGGTTTGGCTCGAATGACGATTTTGAAAAGCTGCGCGGGCGCGGGCTGATCTCTTGCGTGATTTGTGGCGTGGCCGAGGTGGAAAAGGCGGTCATGGCCCCGCGTGTGGCGCTGGATAGCAATGAATGCGCGCTGCATGAAAAGCCACAGGTGGATGACGTCGGCCGCGAATTCCCTGAAGAGGCGCGGCGCATCCACTACGGCGAGGCCCGCCAGCGGCCTATAATTGGCCAAGCCAAGGTTGAAGAGGCGCAAGAGCTGATCAATGAAGGTGTGCCGGTTGTGCCGGTGAGTTGGAAACCCAAACAGGTCAATTGAGCGGAGTGTTGCGCAAACCCGGCCCGGTTCGTTGACAGGGGCGATGGGCTGTGGTTCTTCGGCGGGAACAAATTAGCGGATAAAGATCATGGCATTACGCACAGGAATACTGGGGTTGGCGGTTTTTGTGGCCGCTTGTGGTGGTTTGCAGCCCGATCAGGCCCCGCAAATGGGGCTGCCGGGCTGGGATGGCACCCAGATTGTTTGCAATGAAGAGGTGAGCTTTGCGCCTGAAGCGGATGCGGTTTTGCCGGTATTTGAAGCAGATGAGCGGCTGGGGCTGTGCGCCCGTTCGATGCGCTATATCGAGTTGCACCGGGAATTTGGCGACAGGACCAGCTATTTTGGTGTGGCCGCGATCAGCACGGCCAGTCTGGCGGCGACCTATGCGCCGATGGTGCGGCGGGCTTACTCGGAGGGCACATGGGCATTTTTGGCTGATCTCAATCGCGTGCTTGAGACCGGGGTGGATGCCGCCGCGGCAAAAGCCGGGCAGGGCGGGGTTTTTCGGGCCAGGCTGGATACTGCGGCCCTATTGCGGGACGAGCAGGCGCTTGTGCAATCCCGGCTGGATGAAATGGCGATGGATGACCCCGGGGCTTATGCGCAACTGATCGAGGAGATAAACGGCACGCTGAACCCAACCAACCGGTTGCTGATTGCCGCGATCAACCGCAACCCGTTTTTCAGGGCGTATGAGGGTGGGTTGGCCCAGATCAGGGCCCGCCATGACGGGCAGATCGATTATGCCGACATGGAGCAGCGCATCGAGGTCAGCGAAGTGCTGCAAGCCCTGATCGAGGGAATTTCGCCCGGTGAGCCAGCGGAATCGCGCTGAAGCGCGATAAGCGATAACCAAGCTGACGCTTGGCGTTGGCACCCGGCGGCAGCGGAAGGGGCCGCGCGGGCTTGTCGCCGCGCCAAAACGCCTGTAAGACACGCGCTGACATTGTTTTTTTCGGAACCCTTGCCATGGCTCTACTGGTAATGAAATTTGGCGGCACTTCGGTGGCTGATCTTGAGCGCATCCGCAACGCGGCTGTGAAGGTCAAGCGCGAGGTCGAGCGTGGTTATCAGGTGGTGGTGATCGTTTCGGCCATGTCGGGCGAGACCAACAGGCTGGTCGGCCTGGTGGGCGAGGCCGCCAGTGGCGCAGGGGCACAGGCCCCCAGCTTTTATGATGCCCGCGAATATGATGCGGTGGTCGCCTCGGGTGAACTGGTGACCTCGGGGTTGATGGCGATCGTGTTGCAGGAGATGGGGGTGCAGGCGCGCAGTTGGCAGGGCTGGCAGGTGCCGGTGAAGACCACCTCGGCCCACGGGGCGGCGCGCATCGAGAGCATCCCGCGCGCGAATATGGATGCAAAATTCGCCGAGGATATGCAGGTGGCCGTGGTGGCGGGCTTTCAGGGGCTGGGGCCGGATGGCCGGGTCACCACCCTTGGCCGGGGCGGATCGGACACCACCGCCGTGGCTTTTGCCGCCGCTATGGACGCCGAGCGCTGTGATATTTATACTGATGTCGATGGTATATACACCACCGATCCACGCATCACCAACAAGGCGCGCAAGCTGGAGCGGATCGCTTTTGAGGAGATGCTGGAACTGGCATCGCTGGGCGCAAAAGTGCTGCAAACCCGCTCGGTCGAGCTGGCGATGCGCAACAAGGTGCGCCTGCAGGTGCTGAGCAGTTTTAATGACGAACCCGGAACTCTGGTTTGCGATGAGGACGAGATTATGGAATCAAATGTGGTAACCGGCATTGCCTGCTCGCGCGATGAAGCCAAGCTGACCCTTATTTCGGTGGCCGACCGCCCCGGCATCGCGGCGGCAATATTTGGCCCCTTGGCCGAAGCCGGGGTTATTGTGGATATGATCGTGCAGAATATCTCGGAAGAGGGCCGCACAGATATGACCTTCTCCTGCCCGATCGCCGATGTGGCCAAGGCCGAAAAGGCGCTGGAAGACGCCAAGGCGCGGGGAGATTTCAACTATCGCGAGCTGCATAAAGACGAAGATGTGGCGAAAATCTCGGTGGTTGGCATTGGTATGCGCTCCCATGCCGGTGTGGCGCAGAGAATGTTCAAGAACCTCGCCGATGACGGGGTGAATATCAAGGTGATCACCACTTCCGAGATCAAGGTTTCTGTGCTGGTGGACCGGAAATATATGGAACTCGCGGTGCAATCATTGCATGATGCATTTGATTTGGACCGCGCCCCCTAGGCGCCAACCACGCGAGGCGTAATGGTTGCACGCAAAGGGATTGATTCCCAAACCCTGCTGAAAAGATTACGCGATGCGCTGGCCGAGGCGGGCGAGGGCCAGGAGCGGCTCGACCGCATCACCTATCTGATCGCCGCCTCGCTCAAGGCCGAGGTCTGTTCGATTTACCTCAAGCGCGATGAAACCACGCTGGAGCTTTGCGCCACCTATGGGCTGAAGCCCGAAGCCGTGCACCAGACCCGGCTGCGGGTCGGGCAGGGGCTGGTCGGGCGGGTGGCGAGGAGCGCTCGGCCGATCAACAAGGCTGATGCCCCGGCGGCGCGCGGCTTTCGCTATATGCCCGAAACCGGCGAGGAAGTGTTCTCCTCCTTTGTCGGAATACCGATCCAGCGGCTGGGTGAGGTGCTCGGGGTGCTGGTGGTGCAAAGCAAAGCGGCGCGGCACTATTCGGATGACGAGGTTTACGGGCTTGAGGTAGTGGCGATGGTCATTGCCGAGATGACCGAACTTGGCGCCTTTACCGGCCCTGATAAAATGGCGATCGCCGCCCAGCACCGCCTGCCGTTTTTTGTAAAAGGGCTGCGCGGGCAAGAGGGGGTGGCCGAAGGGGTGGTGCTGCTGCACGAGCCTCATATCGTCATCGCCAACCCGGTGGCGGATGACCCCGAGGTCGAGGCCAAGCGGCTGGAAGAAGCGCTGGACAAGCTGGTGGACGAGATAGATGTGCTGCTCGAAAAAGGTGAGGCAACCGGTGAGCAGCGCGATGTGATGGTTGCTTACCGGCTGTTTGCGCAAGATAAAGGCTGGCGCAAGCGCATGTTTGACTCCGTCGACTCCGGGCTGGCGGCAGAGGTGGCGGTGGAGAAGGAACAAACCTCGACCCGCACCCGCATGGCACGGGTGCAGGATGCCTATTTGCGCGAGCGGCTGCATGATCTGGACGATCTGGCCAACCGGCTGCTGCGCATTTTGACCGGGCGGGCGGATGCCAGGGCGCGCGGCATTCCGGAAAACGCCATTCTGGTGGCCCGCAATATCGGCCCCGGAGAGCTGCTCGATTATGGCAAGAAGCTCAAAGGGGTGGTGCTGGAGGAAGGCTCGGTTGGCTCGCATGCGGCGGTGGTGGCGCGCTCTCTGGCGATTCCGCTGGTTATTCACGCCAGGCGCATCACCCGCGAGGCGCTCAGCGGTGACCCGATCCTGATCGATGGCGAAACCGGGATCGTGCACCTGCGCCCGGACGAGACCGTCGCCGGGGCGTTTCGCGAAAAAATCGCCATGCAGGAAAAGGCGCAAGAGGCCTATGAGGGTCTGCGCGACAAGCCAGCAACAACCCGTGACGGGGTTACCATTGCCATGCACATGAATGGCGGGCTGATGGTGGACCTGCCCAGCCTTGAGCCTTCGGGCGCGGAAGGCGTGGGGCTGTTTCGCACCGAGATGCAATTTTTAGTGCGCTCGCGGGTGCCGCGCCGGCTGGAACTTTCCAAGCTTTACGCGCGGGTGATGGATGCCGCCGGTGATAAGCCGGTGGTGTTTCGCACGCTTGATATCGGCTCGGATAAAGCCCTGCCCTATATGAAACGCCCCGAAGAGCCAAACCCGGCGCTGGGCTGGCGCGCCATTCGCATCGGGCTGGACCGCCCGGGCATCATGCGCATGCAGCTTCAGGCGCTGATTCGCGGGGCCAACGGGCGGCCACTGAATGTGATGTTCCCGTTCATTGCGCAATTCGAGGAGTTTCGCGCGGCGCGCCAAAAGCTGCTGGATGAGTTGGAGACCGAGGCAAAACGTGGCCGGAAAGTGCCAAATGAGGTGTGCATCGGGGCGATGCTGGAAACCCCGAGCCTTGCCTTTGCCCCCGACCAGTTCTTCGAAATGGCGGATTTCATCTCGATCGGCGGCAATGACCTGAAGCAGTTTTTCTTTGCGGCGGACCGCGAAAACGAGCTGGTGCGGGCGCGCTATGATACCCTCAATGTCAGTTTTCTGACCTTCATCGAGCAGATTTCCGAACGCTGTAAACGCCTGAA
>WFQA01000299.1 GCA_015487255.1 Paracoccaceae bacterium
TCCATCTCTCCCAGAAAAACCTCACGCTTTGTGCGCTTCTTCTTCTGTGATTGCTCAAACGACGAAAAACTCAACTGCTTCATAGCCGGCCCTCTGATTTGCCTATCAAAAGTATATCACAAAATGCGGGAGTTGTTCAGAGGTTCCCTAACATTTTCGAGGCCCGTATCGCTGCGGCAAAGCTTTTGCTTCAGGCCCGGATCAAACCCGATGAGGCCGTCTGGGCGCTGATCTCCGCATGGGTGCCGGAGTTTGACAGTTGGGCAATCTCTGATCAGGCCAGTTCAGCGGGCAGCAAAAGGCTGGTCGCCCTGCCCGGCCGGCTGGATGAGGTGGAGGCCTGGACCCACTCCAGGCACATGTGGTCTCGCCGCGCGGCTTTGGTGATGACCCTGCCATGGGCCAAGCTCAACCACCCTTCCCCGGCGCAGCAAAAAGCCCGCGCGCGCATTCTGGGCTGGGCCGCACGATATGTGGATGACCATGACTGGTTTATGCAAAAATCCGTGGGCTGGTGGTTGCGTGATCTGTCAAAGCACGATCCGGCACGGGTGCGGGTGTTTCTGGAAAAACACGGTGAGCGGATGAAGCCCTTTGCCCGCAAAATTGCCCGCAAATATCTATAGCATATCCTTGAGGTAAAAGCCGGTATAGCTGTGCCCGGCCCTGGCAATCGCCTCCGGCGTGCCGGCGGCCACGATCTCGCCGCCACCATCACCGCCCTCGGGGCCGATATCGATGACATGGTCAGCGGTTTTGATCACGTCGAGATTATGCTCGATGACCACCACGGTATTGCCCTGATCAACCAGCTCATGCAGCACCTCGAGCAGCTTTTTGACATCTTCAAAATGCAGCCCGGTGGTTGGCTCGTCCAGAATATAAAGCGTGCGCCCGGTGGAGCGTTTTGCCAGCTCCCTGGAAAGCTTGACCCGCTGCGCCTCGCCGCCCGAAAGCGTGGTCGCCTGCTGGCCAACCTTGATATAACCAAGCCCGACCCGCAAAAGCGCGGTCATTTTATCGCGAATGCCGGGCACGGCGCGGAAAAAATCCGCCGCCTCCTCGACCGTCATATCAAGCACGTCAGCTATGCTCTTGCCTTTAAACAGTATTTCCAGCGTTTCGCGGTTAAAGCGCTTGCCCTTGCAACTCTCGCATTCCACATAGACATCGGGCAAAAAATGCATTTCGATCTTGATCAACCCGTCGCCCTTGCAGGCCTCGCAGCGCCCGCCTTTCACATTAAAGCTGAAGCGCCCCGGCTTATAACCCCGCGCCTTGGCCTCGGGCAGGCCGGCAAACCAGTCGCGAATCGGGGTGAACGCCCCGGTATAAGTGGCCGGGTTGGAGCGCGGGGTGCGGCCAATGGCGCGCTGGTCGATATCAATCACCTTATCGAGGTATTCCAACCCGGTGATCGCCTTGCACGGGGCCGGGATTTGCCGCGCGCGATTGAGGCGCATACTTGCGGTCTTGAAAAGGGTTTCAATCGTCAGCGTCGATTTTCCGCCGCCGGAAACCCCGGTCACGCAGGTAAAGGTGCCAAGCGGAAAAGTGGCCGTGACCCTCTTAAGGTTATTCCCTGTCGCCTCTTTTACCACCAGTTTTTTGCCCGTGCCTTTGCGCCGCTTGGCCGGCACCGGAATGCGGCGCTTGCCGGTCAAATATTGCCCCGTGATCGAGGCTTCGCAGGCCGCGATATCGGCAGGCGTGCCTTGGGCAATAATCTCGCCCCCATGGATGCCCGCGCCGGGGCCGATATCCAGCACATGGTCGGCCTCGCGGATCGCCTCTTCGTCATGCTCGACCACCAGCACCGAATTGCCCTGGTCACGCAGGTTTTTGAGCGTGGTGAGCAAGCGGCCATTATCGCGCTGGTGCAGCCCGATGCTTGGCTCATCCAGCACATAAAGCACGCCCGTAAGGCCGGAGCCGATCTGGCTGGCAAGGCGAATGCGCTGGCTTTCACCCCCCGAAAGCGTGCCGGAAGCCCGCGCCAGTGTCAGATAATTCAGCCCGACATTAACCAAAAACCCAAGCCGCTCGCGAATTTCCTTCAAAATAGCCGCAGCGATCTGGTTTTTTTGTTTGGTGAGGCTGGCAGGCACTGCCTCAACCCAGTCCAGCGCCTCCTGAATGGAAAGCTGCACCACCTGCCCCGCATGTTTATCGGCAATCCGCACCGCCAGCGCTTCGGGCTTCAGGCGGTAGCCATCGCAGGCCTCGCAATGTTTGGTGTTTTGATAGCGCTCGAATTCCTCGCGAATCCAGTTGCTGTCGGTCTCCCGATAGCGGCGCTGCATGTTGGGGATCACCCCCTCAAAGGGCCGTTTTACCTCATAAACCCGCCCGCCTTCATCATAGCGAAACTTGATCTCCTCCCCCTTGGAACCATAAAGCATAACCTGCTGCACACCTTCTGGAAGTGCGCTCCACGGCAGGGATTTGTCAAATTTGTAATGCCTAGCAATCGCCTCGATGGTCTGGCGGAAGTAAGGCGATTTGCCCTTGGCCCACGGGGCGAGCGCACCATTGTAAAGCGTGATCGAGTGGTCGGGCACGATCAGGTTTTCATCAAAAAACATCTCGACCCCAAGCCCGTCACAGGCCGGGCAGGCGCCAAAGGGCGCGTTGAAGGAAAACAGCCGTGGTTCGATTTCGGGGATGGTGAAGCCGCTGACCGGGCAGGCGTAATTCTCGGAAAAAACATGGCGCTCGGCATTCTCGTCGGCGATTTCCAGCACGGCAATGCCGTCGGCGAGGTCCAGCGCGGTGCGCAGGCTGTCGGCCAGCCGGGTTTCCAGACCCTGTTTTAAAACAAGCCGGTCAACCACCACATCGATATTGTGGCGGAACTTTTTGTCGAGCTTGGGTGGCTCGTCCAACTCGTAAAACGCGCCATCCACCTTCACCCGCTGAAAGCCGGTTTTTTTAAGTTCGGCGAATTCCTTGGTATATTCGCCCTTGCGGTCGCGCAGGATCGGGGCGAGCAGATAGGCGCGGGTGCCCGGCTCCATTGCCATAATCCGGTCCACCATTTCCGAAACCTGCTGGGCCTCGATCGGCAGCCCCGTTGCGGGGGAATAAGGCGTGCCGACACGGGCAAAAAGCAGGCGCAGGTAGTCGTAGATCTCCGTCACCGTGCCCACGGTCGAGCGCGGGTTTTTGGAGGTGGTTTTCTGCTCGATCGAAATGGCGGGGGAAAGGCCGGAGATATGATCCATATCGGGCTTTTGCATCATGTCGAGAAACTGGCGCGCATAGGCGCTCAGGCTCTCCACATAACGGCGCTGGCCCTCGGCATAGATGGTGTCAAACGCAAGGCTGGATTTGCCCGAGCCGGAAAGACCGGTGATCACCACCAGCTTGTCGCGCGGGATATCCACGTCAATGCTTTTAAGATTATGCGCCCGCGCCCCGCGCAGCTCGATATTTTTGAACATGTCGCCCCCGTTTGCCGCCTGCCTAACATGGTGGCGGCCCAAGCACAAATATGAGAACATTAGGTAAACATTGCAAGTGTTTTTCCCGGTTTTATAGGGAGATCAAGTAATATTCACTTATTTGAATATCACCCCTTGAATATTGATCCACATCAATTATCTTGCTTGCAACGAAGCCAGATACGAGGGAAACCCCTATGAACATGCCATTTAACCGCCCCGCCGCTGTGCAGGGCATAGCCCCGGGTGATGCGATTGCCCGGGTTGCCAATAACGAAGCCACACTGATTGATGTGCGAGATATCAACGAGTTGATGTCCTCAGGCACCGCCAAAGGCGCATTGCACATTCCGCTGATGATGATGCAGACCAGGGCCGACCCGCGCCACCCGGAGTTTCATCCCGAGTTGGAGACCTCCAAGCCGGTGATTCTTTATTGCGCTTCCGGGGCGCGTTCAAACATGGCGGCGCAGATGCTGGTCGCCAATGGTTTTAACGAGGTTTACAACCTTGGCGGGCTGATGCACTGGCATCAGGGTGGCGGCGAGATCGTGCCCGTCGGATAAGTCAAATGACAAACGGGGTCGGGAAAAACCCGGCCCCTTTCAACATCCCCCCGGATTCACCGGGATTTGAACAGCGAGCCAAGCAGCCCGCGCGCAATCGAATTGCCCATCTTGGTACCAAAAGAGCGCGAGAAGGATTTGGCAAAAGCCTGCCCGGCGCTATCACTGCGCCGCTTGACCGGCTTGCTGGCGCTATAGGTTTTACCGGCGGAATAGCGCCGGGCGGACGTGAACGCGCGCGGGGCATCTGCCTGTTCTTCCGGCTCCTCGGCCGCCTTGGCGCGCGCGGCCAGTTTTTCATAAGCGCTGACCCGGTCAATGCTGGTATCATAAGCGGTCCCCAGTGCGGATTTGGCCATCACCGCCTTGCGTTCATCCATGCTTAGCGGCCCAAGCCGCGAGGAAGGCGGGCGGATCAGGGTGCGCTCCACCATCGAAGGCACGCCTTTTTTCTCCAGCAATGAGACCACCGCCTCACCCACCCCGACATCGCGGATCGCCGCCTCGGTATCAAACCGGGGGTTGGGGCGAAAGGTTTCCGCCGCCGCGCGCAGGGCTTTTTGGTCACGCGGGGTATAGGCGCGCAGGGCGTGCTGCACCCGGTTGCCAAGCTGGCCCAGAATATCGGAGGGCACATCATCGGGCTGCTGGGTGATGAAAAACACCCCCACCCCCTTGGAGCGGATCAGCCGCGCCACCTGCTCCACCTTGTCCAGCAGCGCCTTGGGGGCATCGCTGAACAGCAGGTGCGCCTCGTCAAAGAAAAACACGAATTTGGGTTTATCCGGGTCGCCGACCTCGGGCAGGTTTTCAAACAGTTCTGAAAGCAGCCAGAGCAGGAAAGTGGCATAAAGGCGCGGGGAGCCCATCAGCCGGTCCGCCGCCAGAATATTCACCTGCCCCATGCCCGAAGGCGTGGTGGTGATCAGGTCTTCGAGCTGCAGCGCCGGCTCGCCAAAAAACTGCGTTGCGCCCTGGTTTTCCAGCACCAGCAGGCGGCGCTGGATCGCGCCGATCGAGGCTTTGGAGATATTGCCATAACGCAGCCCGACCTGATCGGCATTTTCCCCGAGCCAGACCAGCAGGCTTTGCAGATCCTTCAAATCAAGCAGCAGCATCGATTGCTCGTCGGCCACGCGAAAGGCGATATTGAGCACGCCTTCCTGCGCCTCGCTCAGCTCCAGCAGGCGGGCGAGCAACAATGGCCCCATCTCTGAAATCGTGGTGCGCACCGGGTGGCCCTTTTCGCCAAACAGATCCCAGAAGGTAACCGGAAACGCCTCGTAGCCATAATCCTCAAAGCCGATCTTTTGCGCCCGGCTGACCAGCTTTTCGTGCAGCTTATGCGCGGGTGAGCCGGGCACGGCCATGCCCGAAAGGTCCCCTTTCACATCGGCCATGAAAACCGGCACCCCGGCTTTGGAAAAGCTCTCGGCCAGAATTTGCAGGGTTACGGTTTTGCCGGTGCCGGTGGCGCCGGCGATCAGCCCGTGGCGGTTGGCGTATTTCAGCAGCATTTCCTCGGCAGTGGTATAACCCTCACCTGCCCCGCCAATGAATATCCGGTCGTTTTGCATTTTCACCCCTTGATCTGCTTTGGGATGATGCTACAGGAAAAATTATATAAAAACAGCCCCGAATGCGCGCGAATTTTTGCCTAAGCCAAACAGACAAGTTGACACGCGCACCACTTCCTGACACCAGAGTATTGAACATTTTTTTGCATGAGGAAAACCAGATGCGCCTTGTATTCGCCGCCCTTTTTACCGCCCTGAGCCTGATGGGCACCGCCCTCTTCGCCCAATCCACCGGCGATTTCCCAACGGCGCAGGAGCTGGAAGACGAGGCCAATGGTGTGGTGGCCCGCTATGAGGGCTGGCAGATCCGCTGCGCCCCGGACGGGGTGAATTGCCGGATGTTTCAGGTAGCCCAGGATGCCGATGGCAACAACGTGGTGAGCGTAACCATGCAGACCCTGCCCGAAGGTTCCTCGGCCCAGCTTGGTGTGGTGATGGTTTCACCATTGTTGACCCTGCTGCCCCGCGGGCTTTCCGTATCGGTCGATGAGGGGGTGCCGGCTGCTTATCCGTTTAGCTGGTGTGACCCGCAGGGCTGCTACTCCCGCTTCGGACTGACCCAAACCCAGGTCGAGGCCTTTAAGCAGGGCAAAGCGGCCAATATCGATATTTTTGCGGTCACCAACCCCGACCAGGCCGTGCGTGCGGCGCTGCCACTTGCCGGCTTTGGTGATGCGGTGGCCGATCTCGCTGCCCGCTGATCATTCAGGGGGCTGAGCGCAGGGCCAAAACCGCGTTCAGCCCGCCAAAGGCAAAAGCGTTGCTCAGCGTTGCCGAAACCCCGGCCTGTTGCGCCACATTGGGCACCACATTCAAATCGCATGCCGGGTCTGGCATATCAAAATTGATGGTCGGGGCAATCACCCCTTCGCGCAGGGCCAGAATGCAGGCCAGCAATTCGACCGCGCCGGTGCCGCCGATCAGGTGACCATGCATGGATTTGGTGGAAGAAATGCGCACCCCCTGCGCTGCCGGGCCAAAAACCCGGCGCACCGCTTCACACTCGGCCCGGTCATTGGCGGCGGTGCCGGTGCCGTGTGCATTGATATAGCCAATGCTTTCCGGGGCCAGCCGCGCATCCCGCAACGCGCCTGAAATCGCCCGCGCCGCGCCATCCACATTGGGCATGACGATATCCGAGGCATCCGAGGTCATGGCAAAACCGGCAACCTCGGCCAGAATTTCCGCCCCGCGCACCTGGGCATGGCTTAATTCCTCAAACACAAATACCGCCGCGCCCTCGCCCTGCACCATGCCGCTGCGGTTGAGCGAAAACGGCCGACACGCCTCTTTCGACATGACCCGCAGCCCCTCCCATGCCTTGATGCCGCCAAAGCAGAGCATGGCCTCGGAGCCTCCGGTCAGCATGGTATCGGCCATGCCGGCGCGGATTATCTGAAAAGCCTGCCCCATGGCGTGGTTGCTGGAGGCGCAGGCGGTCGAAACCGTATAGCTTGGCCCGGTAATGCCATGCAGCATGGAAAGATGGCTGGCAGCGGCGTTGTTCATCAGCCGCGGCACCACCAGAGGATGCACCCGGTTCTTGCCCGCCTCAAACACTTTTCTGAAATTCTCGTTCTGGGTGTTCAGCCCGCCACCGGATGTGCCAAGCACCACCCCACTGCGCTCCCCGGCGATATCCAGCCCCGCCTGCGCCACCGCCTCCCGCGCTGCCAGCACGGCAAATTGCGTGAACCGGTCATAAAGTGTAATTTCCTGACGGCTGAAATGGCTGGTCTCGTCATAGCCGTGTATCTGCCCGCCAATGCGGATATCCAGCCGCTCCACATCCTGAAATGCCAGATCGGAAATGCCCGGGCATCCCTCGCCCATGGCGCGCATGTTGGCCTCCGCCCCCATGCCCAGCGGCGAGACCGCCCCCATACCGGTGATCACAACCCGCCGCATCTATTCAGCCCCGTTAACCAGTTTTTCAACCGCGTCGATGATGCTCTGCACCGAGCTGATGTCAAAAGCCGCATCACCCGGCGCGTTGGCGTTGAAGGGCACCTGAATGTCAAAACGCTCCTCAATGGCAAAAATCGTCTCGACCAGCCCCAGCGAATCCACGTTCAGCTCGGCAAGCGTTGCTTTGGGAGAGACCTCCTCCGGTGTCAGCATTGCCTGCTCGGCAATGATGGCAATCACCTTATTTGCAATATCATTCGCCATTGCATCCCTCGAAATCAGCTTTTTTGGTCATTTGTCTTTACGCAATTTTGCAACCTGCTTTTGCAGGGCCTCGACCTTGGCCATCAGCTTGGGCAGGCGACGATAGGCTTTGTAGCTTTCCACATTGGCCTCGGCCTTTATTGCCGGGTTGCCCATGATAAAACGGTTGGGCGGCACATTGGAGGAAATACCGGACTTGCCCGCCGCCACCACATTTTCGCCCACGGTCACATGGTCTGCCACACCGACCTGCCCGGCCAGCACCACCCGGTCAGAAATCACCGCGCTGCCACCACTGCCTGCCTGCGCGCAAATCAGGCAATTGCTGCCCACTTGCACATTATGGCCCAATTGCACCAGATTGTCGATTTTGGTGCCATTGCCTATGGTGGTATCGCTGATCGTGCCCCGGTCGATCACCGCGCAGGCCCCAAGCTCCACATCATCACCGATACGCACTGATCCAAGCGAGTTTATGCGGGTAAACCCTTGTTTTTGCTGTTGATCCTTTGTGGGCTGCCGGCCGGCACGAGCCGCCTCAACCGCGCCGGGGTCGGGGTTGACATGCGAAAATCCGTCCGCCCCGATAACCGCATTGGGCTGGGCGATGAAACGCGCGCCAATATGCACCCGCGCCCCAATGCGCACCCCCTGATGCAGCAGGCAATCCGCCCCGATCCGGGCATTTTCAGCGATGGAAACATGGGAGAGAATACGGGCATTTGCCCCGATCCGCACTCCGGCCCCTATCACCACAAACGGGCCGATTGAAGGGTTTTCGCCAATCTCGGCTTGTGCGGAGATCACCGCGCTGGGGTGAATACCATCAGGTGCCAGGACCGGCTTTTCAAACAAAGCATTGACCCCGCTGAGCGCATAGCGTGGATGTGGCGCAAAAATTGCCGCCTGCAGCCCAAGCGCCCGCCAGTCGGTGCCGATGGGCAAAACCGCCACGCGGGCCGCGCCAGAAGCCAGATCGGGAATGAATTTTGGGTCCATCGCCAAGGCGAGGTCATCATGGCCCGCCCGCTCGGGCTGGGCCGGGCCTTTTAGGCGCAGTGAGAGATCACCCTCGGCTTTCGCCCCAAGTGCCTCGGCAATTTGCTGCACCGTAAAAATATTCCGTTCCAATCAATACCACCCCCGGGCTAACCCGTTTGGGGCTTTATTAGCCTTGAACAGCAGGCAAAGCCACCCCATATTCGGCCCGCATTGCCAAACAATAGCACCCAGCGCACAGTCATCAACCACTCCCGCCGGTGCGCTGCCGCATATTCTCGGCTCCAAAGGGGGAATCAGATGGCCGACCATGTTTCGCAAAATTGAATCTACCTTTACATAACCCACAAGCAAAGCAACACCAAGCAACTTTGCCTTGGGTTGCGCAGATGAACCTCCAGGCAATTGCAAAAATTGCGCATTGCGGAACAAATTGGAAACATTTACCATAATACCGCACCCCGCCGGCGCATACCGGCCCAATACGCGGTTTTTTGCCTTGTTTGTAAAGAAAGTCTTGGATTGGGAAACTAAATATGACATAAAGTTTCCATAAACTTTGGCGAATAAAAATCAGCGCCTACAGGATGAGAACATAGGGACAGGCAGGTCTTATATGAAAAGCAGTGATATTTCCCGGCGTGGGCTTTTGCGTGCGTTTGCCGCAACAGCCCTGACAGCGGCCCCGTTCTATGCAAATGCAGCAGGTGTTTTGCGCGGTGCTGGTGATGTGCGCCGGATCACCATGCGCAGCCAGCGCACGGCGGAATCCATTGATATAATCTATTGGGTTCAAGGGCATTATATCGAAGAAGCACTCACCGAAATCAACAAATTCATGCGTGACTGGCGACAAAACGAAGTGATCGCCTATGATCGCAACAATATCGATATCCTCGCCGCCACCCATCGCTTGCTGGAAACCGACGAGCCGTATTTGATGCTCTCTGGCTATCGTTCTCCGGCGACCAATGCGATGCTGGCCTCGCGGTCGCGCTCTGTTGCCTCGAATTCGTACCACATCCGGGGCATGGCGGCTGATTTGCGGCTTTCAAGCCGTAGCTCCAGCCAGATGGCCGCAGCGGCAATAGCCACCAAAGCTGGTGGTGTCGGCCGTTATGGCCGCTCGAACTTTGTGCATATGGATAGCGGCCCGGTGCGCACCTGGCGGCGCTAAAGCGTTTCGGCTTTTTGTTGAGGCAGTGCATCAGCCATTCCGGGGAGGCAGCGATTGCGCAGCAATGGCGTTCACCGGAATGGCTGATTCAAATTAAAGCCGAAACGCTATAGGTTGCAAATTCGCCCCGATCCAGCCTGCCAACGCTGCTAATCTCGCATTATGATTGCGGGCTTACATCTTTTGTGAAAATTCTTTCTGTCAGCTTTGCAACTCAAAACTGGGCGAATTGACTTTTTTGCCGTGCTGTCCACCTGACCCGCAATTCATAACCCTGCTCGCCCTGCGCTTCGTCCAGCACCAGGTTATTGGCAAACAGCCAGGCGCGGGCTTTTCCCATAGCATAGTCAACCGTCAGGGCCTCCTCGCACACCGGTTCGGGCAGGGCCTGGTCGATCTTTTCAAGCAGGGTTTCCATGCCCGCCCCGGTCAGGGCTGAGATGGCACAGATTTGTGGCGAGCGCTCAGCTGTTTTCGCCAGCCCAAGCCGGGCCTCCTCCTCCAGCAGGTCGGATTTGTTCCAGACCTCAAGCATTGTCTCGTTTTGCGCATCCTTCACACCAAGCTCGGTCAAAATATCGAGCACATCCGCCGCCTGTGCCTCACTGTCCACATGGGAAATATCGCGCACATGCAGGATCAGGTCGGCATCCAGCACCTCTTCCAGCGTGGCGCGAAACGCCGCCACCAGCTGGGTGGGCAGGTTGGAGATGAAACCGACCGTATCCGAGAGGATCACCTTGCGGCCATTGGGCA
>WFQA01000300.1 GCA_015487255.1 Paracoccaceae bacterium
CGCCGCCTGCATGGCTTTTAAGCGCTCCAGCGAAAACGCCTCGTCGGGCTGTGTTGCGGTTTCTGCCGTTTCCTCCCCGGATGTGCCGCTATCATCTTGCGCGGGGTCTGAGGCTGCTGTCAGGGGGGTATCCGGGCCCGTTTCGGTGGTTTCGTTGCCGACTTGTGGCAGTGCCAGCCCCTGCGCGGGCTTGGCCTCCTGCGCATCGGCCACCGGGTTGCTGGCGGTGTCGGCAAGGGTTGCGCTGGCCACGGGGGCTGTGCGGCGCAACATGGTTGAACCTGCGGGAGGTTGCGAAAGACTGATGCCTTCAATTTCCGCCAGCCCATGCAATACGTCTGAAAGGTCGATATCGCCTTGAGCCTGGAGCATGGCCTCCATCCCGTCATCCAGCAGCATCGCCGCACTTGCATCGGCAAACAGCACCGGGCTGGTGCCAATGCGGGCCGGTGGTGCGGTTTCCAGCAGTGTAACCCCGCTGATCAGCGCAATATCCTGCCCGGAAGAACGCACCAGCACCGCCCCGCCATTGGCTGCCAGTGCCGTAGCCCTTGCCAGCGCCGCCAGCGGAATGGCCCTGGTCAGCAGATCAGAGCGGCGGCGAAGCTCACCCCCGCCCGGGGCGATGAATGCCCGGCCATCGATTTCAAGCACCGCGCCATCATAATAAACCAGCGCCACCTCGCTATTGAGCGCGGCCGCCGCGAAGCGATTCAGGATCAGGCGTATTTGCGGGGTGGCGGGGGTGTTGATGCTCAGGATTTGGGCATCGAGGGCTTCAAGGGTTTTGGTTATGCTGCGCGCTGCGCCGGGTCTTTCGCCCGAGGTGATGACCAGCGCCACGATGGAAACCTGATTTGCATCGCGCCCGGCCTGAGCAACGGCTGCAAACGGCAAGATGAGCGCAGCCATAGCGACAAAAATAAATCTGAACATTGCTATTACCTGTTTTATTATCTGCCGTAAAATCTGTATATCTAGGCAACCAAATCTGACGTAAGTTATATAACAGTAATACATTTATTCTGCATTATGCCTAGGGGAAAAGGAATCGGTTATGCGATTGAGAACCAAGTTTAACATTGTTTTGATCACTGCCAGTTTGATCGGGCTTGGGGCGGCTGCGTTTCTGGGCTACCGCGCGGCAGAGGATAACGCCCTGCAAAAGGTCGAGAGCCAAATCGCCCTGATCCGTGCCAATGCGCTGGCGGTGGGCCATTATACCGCAACCGATATCGCCCCGCTTCTGGCGGATGAAAATGACATCCTGTTCATTGCCAATTCGGTGCCGTCTTTCGCGGCGCAGGCGGTTTTTGCCCGCTTCAAGCAAAGCCTCCCCGGTTATACCTATAAAGAAGCCGCGCTCAACCCGACCAACCCCGACGATCTGGCCAATGAATGGGAGGCAGAGCTGATCAACCGGTTGCGCGATGACCAGAGCCTTGAGCGGGTGGTGAGCCTGCGCGAGGCTGATACCGGGCGCTCTTATGTGGTGGCCTTTCCGCTTACCGTCACCGACCAAAGCTGCCTTGCCTGCCATGCCAGCCCGGCGGCGGCCCCGGCGGCGATGGTGGATCGCTACGGGCCGGATAACGGTTTTGGCTGGCAGCTGGGAGAGACCATCGGCGCCCAGATCATCTCCGCCCCGTTGGCGCGGCTGGACAAGCCCACGCTTGATCTGGTGATTGTGCTTCTGGCGGTGATGGCGGCGGCGTTTGGCGCGGTGATCATTCTGGTCAATATCATGCTGTCGCGCATTGTGCTGAAGCCGGTGGCGGTGATGGCGGAGATATCGGCGCAGGTGAGCAAGGGGGATTTCTCCGCCCCGGAATATGTGAAAAAGGGCAAGGACGAGGTTTCGGCACTCTCGGTCGCCTTCAACCGAATGCGGCGCTCGCTGGACCGCGCGATGAAATTATTGGATGACTGAGGCGAGCCGCGAAATGCCAAAACCAAGTTACATAATTTCCCCCGATCCCAGGGCCTGCGATCTGACCCGCGCCGTTTCGGGGCGGGACCAGAACGGGGTCGAGCAGCAGATCAATGTGGTGGAGGAGCGCCCGCTGACGATCTATCTCAACAAGCAGGAAATTGTGACCGCGATGACCATCGGTGATTACCCCGAATACCTCGCCGTGGGGTATTTGCGCAATCAGGGCATGCTGGTGCCGGATGATGAAATCACCGGTATCGATTTTGATGCAGAGGTTGAATCGGTGGTCGTGCGCACGGTGCGCAAAACCGATTACGAGGACAAGCTGAAGAAAAAGACCCGCACCTCGGGCTGCGCGGTCGGCACGGTGTTTGGCGATATGATGGAGGGGCTGGAGGGGGTGGCCCTGCCACAGGCCGAGCTGCGCACCAGTTGGCTATATGCGCTGGTGCATGAAATCAACACCACGCCGAGCCTTTATCTGCAGGCGGGGGCCATTCATGGCACTGTGCTGTGCCGGCAGGCCGCGCCGCTGGTCTATATGGAGGATGTCGGGCGGCATAACGCAGTGGATAAAATCGCGGGCTGGATGGTGCTGGAGGGCGCCACCGCCGCCGATAAAATCCTTTATACCACCGGTAGGCTGACCTCGGAAATGGTGATCAAAACCGCGCTGATGGGTATTCCGGTGCTGGCCTCGCGCTCGGGCTTCACCGCCTGGGGAGTGGAAATCGCGCGGCAAACGGGGCTGACATTGATCGGGCGGATGCGCGGGCAGCGCTTTATCTGCCTGAGCGGCGAGGCGCGGTTGATCAGGGATAAGGACCCAAAGCTGGTGCAGGTTGAGCAAAAGCGGGACCGGCGCAGGTGAGCGGCTATTCTGAAGGGTTTTGGGGGGCGTGGCGGCTGATCTTCACCTTTGACCCCGAGCTTTACGAGATCATATTCCTGTCACTGCAGGTTACGGTTTCGGCGGTGATCATTGCCTCGGTCATCGGCCTGCCGCTGGGGGCGTGGCTGGCGGTCAACCGGTTTTGGCTGCGCCGCTATGTGATTGCGGTGCTGAATGCGCTGATGGGGCTGCCGCCGGTGGTGGTGGGGCTGTTTGTTTATATGGCGCTTTCCCGCGCCGGGCCGCTCGGGGGTTTTGGCCTGCTGTTTTCGCCTGCTGCCATGATCATCGCGCAGGTGATCATCATCACCCCCCTGATCGCCTCGCTCAGCCACCAGTCCATCCGCGACCTTTGGGCCGAATACCACGACCTGCTGATCTCGATGAACGCCACCCGGGCGCAGCGGATCAGGGCGCTTTTGTGGGATGGCAGGCGGGCGCTGCTCACCGCGACACTGGCCGGCTTTGGCCGCGCCATTGGTGAAGTGGGCGCGATCATGATCGTCGGCGGCAATATCGAGCATGTCACAAGGGCGCTGACCACCGCGATTGCCCTGGAAACCGGCAGGGGCAATTTTGCCTTTGCCATGGGGCTGGGGCTGGTGCTGATCGTGCTGGCGATCATCATCAATCTTGCCATCCACATCATCGGTAAAACCGAGCGGGCCAGCACATGGTGAGCATTTTACCCCTGAAACTCAGCGCCGCCAGCGCCCATATGCATGGCAAAAGGCTGCTCGGGCCGGTCAGCCTGACCCTTGGCCAAAATGGGCTGACGGTTGTAATCGGCCCCAATGGCGCGGGCAAAACCACGCTGCTCAGGCTGATGCACGGCTTGCAGCGCTGCTCGGGGGGCGCGCTGAGCTGGGCGGTGCCCGCCGCCGAGGCCCGCCAAAGGCAGGCTTTTGTGTTTCAGGCCCCGATCATGATGCGCCGCCGGGTGATTGACAGCCTCGCCTACCCGTTAAGGCTGCGCGGCATAGGCAAGGGTGAAGCCCGCGCCATGGCCCGCGCCAGTGCGGCGCGCTTTGGGCTGGCGGATTTGCTGGAAAGCCGGGCGCCATTGCTTTCGGGGGGCGAAAAGCAAAAGCTCTCGCTGGCGCGCGCGCTGATCATTGCGCCCGAGGTGCTGTTTTTGGATGAACCCTGCGCCAATCTCGATGGCCGCGCCACCCGCGAAATAGAAACCCTGCTTTTGTGCGAGCGCGCGCGCGGCACAAGGATTGTGATGTCGACCCACGATATGGGGCAGGCAAGGCGCCTGGCCCAGGAGGTTATTTTCATGCATAAAGGCGTTGTGCATGAAAGCGGCGCGGCGGAACCGTTTTTTGCCGCGCCCGATACCCCGGAGGCAGCAGCCTTCATAAACGGAGATATCGTGGAATGAACCTTGGCTGGAAAACGCTGATCGCGGCCGGCTTGCTGGCCAGTGCCGGCCAGGCCGAAACCATGCGCATGGCGGTGACAACCTCGTTTTATAATTCCGGCCTTTCCGAGATACTCCTGCCCGAAATCAAGCTGGAGCTTGGCTTTGATGTCGAATTGATCGTGGTTGGCACCGGGCAGGCGCTGCGCCTTGGCGCGGCGGGGGATGTCGATGCCATATTGGTGCATGCCCGCGCTGCCGAGGAGGCCTTTGTCAGCGCGGGTTTTGGCACCCATCGCCGCGAGATCATGTATAATGATTTCATCTTTGTTGGCCCGCCGGATGACCCCGCAAAGCTGGCCGAGGCCAAAACCGCAATAGCCGCGCTGCAAAGCATCGCCATGGCTGAAGCGCCCTTTGTGAGCCGGGGCGACGATAGCGGCACCAATAAAAAAGAGCTGGCGCTCTGGGGTGAGGCGGGCATTGCCCCTGAAGGGGCGTGGTATCGTGCGGCGGGTGCGGGCATGGGGGCCACGCTGAACACCGCCAGCGGCATGAACGCCTATGCGTTCTCTGACCGCGCCAGTTGGCTGAATTTTGGCAACAAGGGTGAGCTTAGCCTGCTGTTTGCCGGTGATCCGGCGCTGTTCAACCAATATGCCTATATTCCGGTCAACCCCGCGCGCTGGCCCCATGTGAAGAATGACCTGGCGATGCAGCTTGAAACCTGGCTGACCAGCGAGAAGGCGGCAGGGCTGATCAATGCTTATACCATTGACGGTGAGCAGTTATTCATATTCAATGCTACGCAATAAAATGCAAAACGCCCCAAACCGGTATAAATTTTACCGGGATGTTTTTTGGGCTTTTGCCGTGCTATTACGGCTTTGTGTTTTTGGCGGCCAGCCGATGGAACTGGTGGGTAAACGTGGCCACTCCCAAAAGCGGAATCAGCAGGTTGAGCAGCGGCACCGAGAGCGGCACGGCCATTAAAACCCCGGCCAGCCAAATGCCCAGCCGGTGCTTTTTGCGCAGTTTATCCGCTCCGCGCAGCCCCAGCCGCCGCATGGCGACAAGCTGAAAATACTCCCGCCCCAAAAGATAGCCGTTCACCAGCCAGAAAATAACCGGCGCCAGCAGGCTGGAAGCAAAGTAGATGATCAGGGCCAGCAGGTTGGCCAGCACCATGATCATCAAAAACCGCATCGCCTCCCCCATGACCGCCCAGAAGGAGAGCGCCGCTGCCGGTGCAAGATGTGGATAAAACCGCGCCTCGACCGCATCGGCGATCTCTTCCAGAAAAAACCCGATAAACAGGATCGCCACCGGAAACATCAGAAAAAACGCCATGAAAACCGCACCGCCAAGCGCCATTTCATCAAACCAGTCGCCAACCGGAATGCTGCCAAGCCAGGGCAGGGTGATCGAACCGGGCAATATCGCGGTGGCCAGCGCGATAAACCCCCAATAGGCCCCGCCAAACAGCAGCGCACTCAGCCCGACGGATTTGACCAGCACCCAGATGAATTTGCGGTCAAACAACTGTTGCAGCGCTTTGCCAAAATCACCAAACAGGCCCATGTTCAGCTTTCAACCCATTGCGTGATCCGCGCCATATCGGGGCGGGGTCGCTCCGGCGGCGGGCTGCTTTCGCTGGCGATATGAATAAACCCGGCCACGAATTCATCTGGCGCAAGGCCAAGCCCTTCGCTTAGAAAACCCCGGTCAAAAGCCATTGGTCCGCTTAGCCAGTTCGCCCCCCAGCCCGAGGCCAGTGCCGCATTGAGCAGCGCCAGGCAAACCGCCCCGGCAGAGAGTATCTGCTCCACTTCCGGCACATCCTCGCGCGGTTTGGGCGCGGCAATGACCGCCACCGCCAGCAAGCCATCGCGGAATTGCGCGCAGATTTTCTCGCGTTTTTCCGCTGGCAGGCCAAGCGCGTCGTAGCGGGCCTCGCATAGCGGGGCAAGGCGGGTGAGCGCGGGTTTGGCCAGCACGATAAAGCGCCATGGCTCCAGCTTTTTGTGATCCGGCGCGCGGGCAGCCATTTTGAGCAGGCTGGCAATCTCCTCCCGCTCCGGCACCGGCATTTTCAGGGTTTTGGCCGGGCGCGAGCGGCGGGTTTGCAAAAACGCCAGCACTTCGGGCATTGGTTCAGGCATCATGGGCTCCGATCTTGGCCAGAATTTCCCGCCGCGCCGCTTCGGCTTTTGCCCCCCATGGGCCAGCACGGCTGGCAAACAGCGTGGCTTCAGAGGCCAGAATTGGCGGGCCGGAGAGTATTTTCAAATGGTTGGCTTTGAGCGTATCACCGGTCGAGGTGATATCGGCAATCGCTTCGGCGGTCAGGTTTTTGATCGTGCCCTCGGTGGCGCCCTGGCTATCCACCAGCTGATAATCGGCCACCCCCTCGGTGCGCAGATATTCACGCACAAGGTTGTGGTATTTGGTGGCGATGCGCAGGCGCATGCCATGCGCCTTGCGAAATGCCGCCGCAGCGGCGTCGAGGTCGTCAATGCTTTCCACATCGGCCCAGAATTGCGGCACCGCCAGTATCAGCGTCGCCCGGCCAAAGCCCATCGGGGCCAGTTGCTCGACCCTGCTTTCCCATGCCGGAATTTTTTCGGCGATCAGGTCTTGCCCGGTCACCCCCATATGGATGCGCCCGGCGGCCAGCTCGCGCGGGATCTCGCCCGCTGAAAGCAGCACCAGCGCCACGTTTTCCACCCCCCGCACCTGTCCGGCATATTCCCGCCCGGCACCGGTGCGCTCAAGGGTGATGCCGCGCCTGGCGAACCAGTCAAAACACTGCGCCTGCAAGCGGCCCTTGGACGGCACGGCGAGTTTCAGCATGGTCATGGCCTGCCCTCCAAAGCCAAAAGCGCTTCGGGGCGGATGATGCCGCCCACCGCCGGCGTGTTGCCGCCCAGCGCCCTGGTGAGCGCGCCGTAGCGGCCACCTTGGGCAATTTGCGGCAGGTTATGGGCGGGGTCAGCGGCGAAGCCAAAGACAAACCCGTCATAATATTCCAGCGTTGTGCGGCCATAGCTGGCCTCGAAAGGCAGCTGATAACCGTCAATCCCAAAGCCGGAAATCGCCTCTGCCCGGGCTTCCACCAGATCAATCGCCGGGGTCAGGGCGGGCATCTCGGTGGCGATGTTACGCAGGGCTGTGATGGCCTGCCCCATCGGGGCCTTGACCATCAATGCCCGCTCCAGCAGGGCCACTTGCGGCGCAGGGATCGGGGGGGTGTTGGCGTCCTCAAACAGCCGTTTGGCGCGGGATTTCACCTCGTCCACGCTGCGCAGCCCGATGGCGGGGGCCGTGAGCAGCTCATCCAGCCTGCCCGATGCGGTGGCCTCCAGCAGGGCGGCGCGGGTTTTGCCTGGCGCTTGCGGGTTTGCATAGCGCTCCAGCAGGCGCTTGAAGCGCGCGGGCCGCCACAGGTGGCGCAGCAGCGCGGCTTTGCGCAGCTCAGTGGTATCAAGCGCATTTATCCCGGCCAGAATGATCCCCATATCGCCGGTCACCGGTGCCACCGGGGCCGCGCGCAGGGCCTCGGCCAGAATGGAAAACACCTCCGCATCGGTTTGCGCGATATCCGCCTCGCCAAAAACCTCCATCCCGCATTGCAGATATTCGGTTGGGCGGTTTGACCCCGGCTCCTGCCGCCGCCAGACCGAACCGGCATAGGCATAACGCCCGCTCATCGCGCCGCTTTGCATGTGCATCTGCGCCACCGGCACGGTGAAATCCGGGCGCAGCATCTGCTCGCCCAACACCGGGTCATGGGTGGTATAGGCCCGCGCCCGCAGGTCTTCGCCATAAAGGTCGATCAGCAGATCGGCGGGCAGCAGGGCGGCCGGCTCCACCGGGGCCGCGCCATTGGCGGCAAAGCCGGACATGATCCGCCCCACCTCCCGGCGCAGCGCGGAAAGCCCGCCACCCGTGCGCCCGCCCGCCAGATAGGCGCGGTCACTCACCATTGGCCCGGCCCATCATTTTGCGCACTTGCGTTACCAGATCCCCGCGCTTTATTTCCATCTGCGCGGGTTGGGATTTCCACTCCTCATTGCTGGTGATATTGGTGGCCAAGGCCTTGCCAAGGGCCAGATCCTTGATCTGCACCACGCCTTTTTCATGCTCGTCCCCGCCCTCGATCACCGCCACCGGGGCGTTGCGGGCATCAGCGTATTTGAGCTGGTTGCCGAAGTTTTTGGGGTTGCCCAGATAGACCTCGGCACGAATGCCCGCCCCCCGCAACTCGGCAACCATCGCCTGATAATCCCCCATCCGCTCGCGGTCCATCACCGTGATAACCACCGGGCCTTTGGCTGTGGTTTCCGCCTTGCCTCTGGCCGCCAGTGCGGCGCGCAAACGGTCCACCCCGATCGAAACGCCGGTTGCAGGCACGGCTTGCCCGGTGAAGCGTTTGACCAAATCATCGTAGCGCCCGCCACCTGCGACCGAGCCGAATTGGCGGATTGCACCCTTCTCATCAATAATGTCAAAGGTTAATTCGGCTTCATATACAGGACCAGTATAGTATCCGAGGCCGCGCACTACAGTAGGGTCTAAATTAAACCGCTCGGAACCGTAGTCTTGCGCAGACATAGTTTCCGAAATTTGTTCAAGCTCAGACACACCTTCAAGGCCAACCGCTGAATTCCCTACCACGTTCCTAAGGCTGGATAAGGTTTTTTCGTTTGTCGCTTGCTTGGCGTCCAAAAAATCGTGAATGATCTCAGCTTGGCTCATGCTTAAATTTGCACCGCGCGTAATATCTCCACTTTCATCTACGCGTTGTTCTCCGAGTAATTGCATTACGCCTGTTAGTCCTAGTCGATCCAGCTTATCAATCGCGCGCAGAACAATACCACGCTGGGATTCAAATTTCGTTGGGTCTGACGGGTCTAGCACACCGGCCACTTCCATCACCCCGTTCAGCACTTTGCGGTTATTGACCCGCACGATATAATCGTTGCGGGCAATGCCCGCCGCTTCCAGCGCGTCGGACAGCATCATGCAGATCTCGGCATCAGCCGCCACGGTCGGGGTGCCTACGGTATCGGCGTCACATTGGTAAAACTGGCGAAACCGCCCCGGCCCCGGCTTTTCATTGCGCCAGACCGGGCCAACCGCATAGCGCCGGTAAGGCGTGGGCAGATCATTGCGAAACTGCGCATAGACCCGCGCCAGAGGGGCGGTCAGATCATAGCGCAGCGCCAGCCAGCTTTCATCCTCGTCCTGCCAGGCAAATACGCCATCATTGGGCCGGTCCACATCGGGCAGAAACTTGCCCAGGGCCTCAACGGTTTCCACCGCCGGGGTTTCCAACGGGTCAAACCCGTAAGCGTGATAGATATCGGAGATCTTGCCAAGCATATTGGCGCGCGCCTGCACATCCGCGCCGAAATAATCACGAAAGCCGCGCGGCGGCAAGGCCTTGGGGCGCATCACTTTGGGTTTTCTTTTCGCCATCGGAAGGCTCCTGCAAACTGGTTGTCTGTCTCCTACCCCATGATGGCAAAACCCGCAAGCAGGGGAGCCTTTGGGCGCGGCTATTTGTAGATGTAGGGCAAAAAGACCAGGCCGCCGATGATCGCAGCCGCAACAGCGGAAAGCAGCACGGCGGCGGCGGCGATATCCTTCACCCGCTTGACCTTGTCGGAAAGCTCGGGGCGGACGATGTCACAAAGGGTTTCCAGCGCGGTGTTGAACAGCTCGGCCATCCAGACCAGCGCCATTGCCCCCAGCAAGGCGGCCCATTCCGCCGCGCTGACCCCAAGCGCAAAACCCAGTGCGACAACCACGATCGTGGCCAACAGATGCACCCGGATATTGCCCTCGGACCTGATCGCGGCTCCAAGGCCGTTAAGCGCATGGCGAAAGCTGGCAATACGCGCGGCAAGGAATTTGGCAAAGCAGTTCATGGGCGGGATCATCACGGTTTTTTAGGCACTTGTCGAGTGGCTTGCCCGCTGGCAGTGCAAGAAGAACGCAGAAGCCGTGCAAAAAGCCACAAACTGCGCCGCATGGTATTGCCAAACACCAGGAAATCATGGGCGATGGGCTTGATGGCGAAATTGCAGGGGCGGGCGGCATAACCGGCCGGGAAAATATCATAGCCTCAAAATACAATATCAGGTATTCTGCGCTGAGAAGCCAAATATAGCATTGGCAGGTAGAATGAGGGTGGAATGGCGGGTCTGGATTTTATTGTTTTTGGTGTTGGCAGAAGCGGCACAACGGCTGTTGCGCATTATTTGAATTCGATTGAAAGAATTCATTGGGGATAGAGTTGTTTCCGCCTTATCTTGACCATCGCAAGCTGGTGGTGCCTGATTCATTTCTGCATGGCCCGATTGTTCCAAACACGTCGGTGAATGGGCGGGTCTCCTATCAATCGGTTTTGCGAAATGGAAATAAAATAAAATGCTATGGAAATAAAACACCCGATTATTACTATCGGCTTGAAGGGGTGATGTCTGAGATTGGCCAGCCAAAAGCAATATTGTGTTATCGCGATATTGCAAAAGTTGCACAATCTTATTCAATGCGTGCGCAGAAGGTTAAAGACGGTTGGCCAAGAGGGCGCACGGGATTGTTTGCTTTTCTCGATTTGGCATTGCTGATGATGTCACTTAATTCCGTGAATTCAGAATCCATATTTGTGATTCCGCATATGGCGCTGAAAAAAGATTGGTTGAAAACCATAAGTTCGGCTGCCTTGTTTTTGGATGGCGGCCATCCGCCGGATTTCGATGCTGATAAAATTGCCATAATCAATTCCACAAAAAGGCGCACTGAAAAGACAAAAAAGCCCAAGCTCAATCCGCTGGAACTAAAACTGTTGAAAATTTTCGATCAAGCCAAAATCGACAGTATTTTCATTCAGGACCAAACCTTCATGCTCAGCGAGAAAAAGGAATTGATACACCGGGCCGTGCAAGATCTTAATAATGGATTACTGGCAGAAGCCATAGAGCTTGTAAGCCGTGTTGAAAATGAGGAAGTCAAGAAAAACTTGCGGCAATGGCACAGGCATTTCTTGAAAGTATCGTAAGGAGGAAGACAAGAATTTTCAGCGAGAATCCTGTCATTCCTGATCGGGTCAGTTTGTGGAATTACGCGGCTATTTCGCAGGGTTGCGCCCTAATTATATGAATTGATATCATACCCAAAATTTTCAAAGTCCTCAGCGAATAATGATTGCACTGTGCCAGCCATCGCTTCATTCCATTTAAAGCGTTTTTTTGTGCTTTTGGATTTGTTTTTATGGCTCAGTTCTAGGCGAACACCGGATTTGCCCTGAATTTCAGGCCAGTCATTTTTTATGTTTTCCAAGTGATAAATATTATCAATTAACAGGCTGCCCCCTTTACCACTGAGGTAGTGGGTCTGCGGGCGAAAGACCCATTTTTTCGCGACTTTGTTGGGCAATATATTTATAACAAACTCTTCAAATGTGTGGCTTTTGTCAAATTTTGCATATGTGAAGTGGGATTCCACTTTTCTAAACGGATTCCTGACGATAGCAAATTTGAAAAACTGTCTAAACAGTGGTTTGCTGATGTATTTTCCCTCCAAATATTCGGAAGCGGTCAGATGCGCCAGCAGGTTTGTCTCGCCGTGCCAATCAGCGGGTTTTGGGAAGCAGAGCAACAGCCTTCGCTGGAGATTCCAATTAAGCCCCAAATCGTTGGCGAATGTTTCTTCAACACTCTGGCCTCCACATTTGGGAATATAAACAAATAATGTTTTATGCGCCAAGCTGATCATATCGCTATATGTATCGTAATATATGGGGAAAACAATGTGTAAAACAGTATTTTTCAGTTTTAATGGGGCAGGCCCTCTGGGCTGATTTTCTATTTAATTGGATCCGTGTGCAGGCGCCACGCAGCCAATTTCAGCTTCATGGAGGCGGCAAGTATGTCTGAGCTTGTTGTTTTATGATCGCGGTATGCCGGGGGCGTATAATTCCCTTGCATCGGCGCGCATTAAAGCCATTATGTGCAAATATCCAAAATGGCAAAGCGGCAACTCCGCCGTGATTTTCCCGGAGCGGTTATGCGTGAGCAACTGACCAGACTTGAAGAGCACACAAGCCATCAGGCGGCAACGCTTGAGGAGTTGAGTGCCGTGGTGGCCGAACAGGCCAAGGCGATAGACC
>WFQA01000301.1 GCA_015487255.1 Paracoccaceae bacterium
ATCAGCCCCCTACCGCCCAGCGGACATAAAACCCGCCAAACCATTCAAATTGCGCCGCTGTGGCCACGAACACCACCCAGCCAAGCGAAATCGGCAAAAACACCTTCCAGCCCAGCCGCATGAGCTGGTCATAGCGGTAGCGCGGCACCAGCGCCTTGGCCATGGCAAACATGAAAAACCAAAACAGCACTTTCAGGATAAACCACCAGATACCGTCCGGCAGCCAGCTCACCGGCGAGAGCCAACCCCCAAAGAACAGGATCGTCAGCAGGGCCGACATCAGCACCACCGCCATCAACTCGCCAATCATGAACAGCAGGAAAGGCGTGGCGGAATACTCCACCTGATAGCCCGCCACCAACTCGGCCTCGGCCTCGGGCAGGTCAAACGGTGGCCGGTTGGTCTCGGCCAGAGCCGAGACGAAAAACAGCACCACCATCGGCAGGTGCGGCAGCCAATACCAGCTCAAGGCCCCATAACCGGCCTGCGCATTTACAATGGCCGAAAGGTTCAGGCTGCCGGTGCTGATCAGCACGCCAACAATGATAAACCCGATGGAAACCTCATAAGAGATCATCTGCGCCGCCGAGCGCAACGAGCCAAGAAACGGGTATTTGGAGTTGCTCGCCCAGCCGCCCATGATCACGCCGTAAACCTCCAGCGAGCCAATGGCAAAAAGATAAAGAATGCCGACATTGAGGTTGGAAACCACCCAGCCATCATTAAACGGAATCACCGCCCAGGCGACCACCGCCAGAATAAACGTGACCATCGGCGCGAGGAAAAACACCGGTTTGTCGGCCCCGGCAGGCACCACCACCTCTTTGACGATATATTTGATGAAATCGGCAAAGCTTTGCAGCAGGCCAAAGGGGCCAACCATGTTTGGCCCTTTACGCATCTGCACCGCAGCCCAGATTTTACGGTCGGCATACATCAAAAAAGCCAGCGCCACCAGCACCAGCACGATCACCAGCAGGGCTTGCCCGAGGATCACCAGAAAGGTGCCAAAGTAGAAGCCAAAAACATCGGTCATGAATTCCATGCGCCTACTCCGCCGCCATTTTCGCGCCCGAAGCGCCCTTGCTGACTTCTGCCATAACAGCCGAGGCCCGCGCAATCGGATTTGTCAGATAAAAGTCTGAAATCGGGTTTTTAAACACGGTCTTGCCAGGCTTTTTGCCCCGCGCCGCTTGCCACTCATTTTGCGGCACCTGATCAAGCGCCGCCAGGTGCGGCACTTCGGCAAACATCATCGCGCGCAGCTCGGCCAAAGAGTTGAACGGCAGCGCCACCCCCAGCACCCCGGAAAGTGCCCGGATAATCGCCCAGCCCTCGCGCGCATCACCGGGCGGAAAGCCGGCCCGGTTGGCCAGTTGCGGCCGCCCCTCGGTGTTGACAAATATCGCTGATTCCTCGGTATAAGCCGCGCTCGGCAGGATAACATCCGCCCGGTGCGCGCCCCGGTCCCCATGCGAGCCTTGGTAAACAACAAACGGGCCAGCATCGATATCCAGTTCATCGGCCCCGAGATTATAGATCACCTCCGCCCCGTCCAGCGCATTGATCATGCCGCCCTGCGTGGCAAAGCCGATATCCATGCCGCCCACGCGGGCCGCCGCCGTGTGCAGCACCATGAATTTGGAATTGGTGTTTTCGCAAAGCTTTTTCGCCGCTTCCAGCACCGCTTCGCCATCCTTGCCTTGCAGCGCGCCCTGGCCGATGATCACGATGGAGTTCATCTCCCTCACCGCATCCACGTCTTTATTGGCCAGCATTTCCAGCGCCACGCTGCCCTCGCCGATATGGGCGTATTCATAGGTCAGATCAACCTTCTCCCCGACAAGGCCGATTTCAGCGCCGCGCAGCCACGCGCCCCTGATCCGCGCATTCAGCACCGGCGCTTCATCGCGCGGGTTGGTGCCGATGAGCTGGATCATCTCAGCATTGTCAATATCGGCGATGCTGGCCGTGCCGACATAACCCGAGCGATCACCGATGGGCAAATACGCGCCATCAACCCGGCACTCGACATTGCCGCCCGCGCCACCGACCAGCGCCTTTAAGGCATACATCGCTTCCGTGCTGGCGAGGTCTCCGGCTATTGCCGCCACCTGCTTGCCGTCAACCGCCGCCGCAATCGCGGCAAAAGCCTGTTCCCAGCTTGCCTTTTGCAACTTGCCATCCACCCGCAGATACGGCGTATCCAGCCGCTGGCGGCGCAGCCCGTCCCAGATGAAGCGGGTCTTGTCGGAAATCCACTCCTCGTTCACCCCGTCATGGTTGCGCGGCACAATCCGCATCACTTCGCGGCCCTTGGTATCCACCCGGATATTGCTGCCCAGCGCATCCATCACATCGATGCTCTCGGTCTTGCGCAGCTCCCACGGGCGGGCGGTAAAGGCATAGGGTTTGCTGGTCAGCGCGCCCACCGGGCAAAGATCAATGATATTGCCCTGCAGATTGCTATCCAGCGTGGCGTTGAGATAGGTGGTTATTTCCGCATCCTCGCCGCGGCCCGTCTGGCCCATGGTCATAATGCCCGCCACCTCGGAAGTGAAACGCACACAGCGGGTGCAGGAAATGCAGCGCGTCATGGTGGTGGAGATCAATGGCCCGAGATCAAGATCGGTGACCGCGCGCTTGGCCTCGCGCGAGCGCGAAAAATCAACCCCGTAGGCCATGGCCTGATCCTGCAAATCACACTCGCCACCCTGATCACAGATCGGGCAATCCAGCGGGTGGTTGAGCAGGAGGAATTCCATCACCCCCTCGCGGGCTTTTTTGACCATGGGTGATTTGGTTTTCACCACCGGCGGCTGGCCTTCCGGGCCGGGGCGCAGATCGCGCACCTGCATCGCACAGCTTGCCGCGGGCTTGGGCGGGCCGCCAACAACCTCGACCAGACACATGCGGCAATTCCCGGCAATGGACAGGCGCTCGTGGTAGCAAAAGCGCGGAATCTCGATACCCGCCACTTCGGCGGCCTGCAGGATGGTCATCGCCCCATCCACTTCCACTTCATTGCCGTCAATGACGATTTTCTTTAGATTGCTCATTTGACCCTCAAATTGCCCCCCAGCCGGCGACAGACTTGTCGCGCCGGGCTATACATTCCCAAACAGCCGCGTAATCCGAAACCCCGGAAAACATGTTACCGTTAAATAACTGTGTTGCGCTGCACCCACCAAAAACATCACGCGGATTGACCCGAAACGGGTTCCAGGAAAATGCCGCGGAAAGGCTGAGTGGAATCGGTTCGTTGCTTTCATCCAGAATTCCGCCATGGCGCAGATAGCGCAAGACCAACTGCAACCCGCTTTCCCATTTCAGATAGCAAATCTCCTGCGCCGCCGGGCCGGGCTTGGCATTTTCGGCGCAAAACTCCACACCTTCTGCGGCCCTTTGTTGCGCAAACGCCATCGGGCCAGATAGCAGAAAACCCACCATCACCGCCAATTTGCCAAGCCTCACCATCAAACGCTTTTTCCTTTATATCAAGGCCGATAAGGCCCGGTTGTTTTGTTTTGCCAACACTTATGCCGCCCCATCTTCAGCAGGCTCTTCGGGTGCCGGTTCTTCAGGTGCAGGCTCTTCTGGTGCCGGCTCTTCTGGTTCCACAACCGGTGCCGGCACAACAGCGCGGCGCACTACCTGCAACCCGATGAGATAATCCGCCAGCGGGGGCGAGCCGGCTGCCTCGGCGCGTGTATCAGCACAAACCTGTTCAACGGGCACACCCTCAAGGCTGGCCAGGGTTTCATCAAAGGATTTTGTTTTTTCGGCATCCAGCCCCGGCAGACTGCAATCCGCACCCAGCCCCTCGCCTTGGCAAATCGCCTTGCGGTTCAGCTCCAGCTCCGCCTCATTGAAGGTCAGGCTCGGGCAGATCGAGGCAAGTGCCTCGGCATGGCCCGCAAGCCGCCCGACATTGGTGGCAAAATAGCTGTCCAGCCCGACGCCGGTCTGCCCTTCGGAAAACCCTAAAATGGCCCCGCCGCAACCGGCAACAACCACCATTCCACCAAGATAAAAAACCGTTCTTTTTTTCATAACCCTTACTCCGCTGCTATCGAGCTCACACGCCCTGTTTTCTTGTATTTGATCCTGTCTTCTATTTCGTTTCTGAAATGCCGCACCAGGCCCTGAATTGGCCAGGCGGCGGCATCGCCAAGGGCACAGATGGTGTGGCCCTCAACCTGTTTGGTGACATCCAGCAGCATATCGATTTCCTCGATCTCCGCCTCGCCCGTCACCAGGCGGTCCATGACCCGCATCATCCAGCCCGTGCCTTCACGGCAAGGGGTGCACTGGCCACAGGATTCGTGTTTGTAAAACTTGCTCAAGCGCCAGATCGCCTTGATCACATCGGTGCTTTGGTCCATCACGATCACCGCCGCCGTGCCCAGCCCCGAGCGCTGCTCGCGCAGCCAGTCAAAATCCATGATCGCGTCATCGCAAATATCCGCCGGCAACAGCGGCACCGAAGAGCCACCCGGTATCACCGCTTTCAGGTTCTTCCAGCCGCCCCGCACCCCGCCGCAATGCTTATCCAGCAATTCACGCAGCGGAATCGACATTTCCTCCTCCACCACGCAGGGGCTGACCACATGGCCCGAAATGCCAAACAGCTTGGTGCCCGCATTATTGGCCCGGCCCATGCCGGCAAACCACTCCGCCCCACGGCGAAGGATCGTTGGCACCACGGCGATGCTCTCCACATTGTTCACGGTTGTGGGCGCGCCATAAAGCCCCACCCCGGCGGGGAAAGGCGGCTTCATGCGCGGCATGCCCTTGCGGCCCTCAAGGCTTTCGAGCAGCGCGGTTTCCTCGCCGCAAATATAAGCCCCCGCGCCGTGCACGAGGTAAAGGTCAAAATCCCAGCCGGAATCCGCCGCGTTTTTGCCCAGCAGCCCGGCATCATATGCTTCATCAATCGCCAGTTGCAGCGCCTCGCGCTCGCGGATGAACTCGCCCCGGATATAGATATAGCCGGTATTGGCCCCCATGCCAAAACCGGCAATCAGGCAACCCTCCACCAGCGTATGCGGATCATGGCGCATGATCTCGCGGTCCTTGCAGGTGCCCGGCTCGGATTCGTCGGCATTGACCACCAGATAGCTCGGCCGCCCGTCGCTCTCTTTGGGCATGAAAGACCATTTCAAGCCGGTCGGAAACCCCGCCCCGCCGCGCCCGCGCAGGCCAGAATCCTTCACCTGTTCGACAATCCAGTCGCGGCCGTTTTTGATATAGCCCCCGGTGCCATCCCACGCGCCGCGCGCGCGCGCGCCTTTGAGCGAGCGGTCACCCATGCCGTAAAGATTGGTGAAAATCCGGTCTTGATCCTTGAGCATGCTACTCTCCGTCTTGCCGGCGCGAACGCCAGACCCTGAACAATGTTATGATCGCAAAGGCAAACCCGGCCAGCGCGATGAAATCCAGCAAAAAGGCATAGCGCACCGGCAGGCCCAAAACCCCGCCAAGCCATGAGCCGCCCATCAACAAAACCACCGAAACCAGCATCACAATCGATGCCAGCTTCGCCTGTTTGCGTTGATTTTCCTCGCGGCTCATATCAGCTCCTTTATTGCTTGAGGCCAAAGCCCCGATCTAGTTTTTTGCCAGTGCTTTGGCCTGATCAACCCAGTTATCCCGGCTGACCCGCCCCTTGAAACTGACCAGATGCTCATCGGCCCAGGCCACCTCTTCCGCGCTCCAGGCGGCGATCTGGTCAAAATGGAACACACCGGCATTATTAAGCTCTTTCTCCAGCTTTGGCCCCACACCCTTGATCTTTTTGAGGTCATCGGGTTGGCCACCGCGCGGCTCGGTCAGCAATTCTGGCTTGGCTTCACCAGCCCCCACTTCCTCGGCATGCGCGGCATGCTCAGGCTCGGGGGTCGGGGCTGGCTCGGGTTCCGGGGCTGGTGCTGGCTCTGGCGCGGGCGCTGGCTCTGGCGCGGCCATGCCCATTTCGGCGCGGGCAATATCCACCGCCCGCCCGTCCCGCGCGCTCTCTGCCCGGCCTTTGCAAATCAGGAAAAATATAACATAGCCAATGGCAAAAGCGATCAGAAACACCACAAACACAGTGGACCAGAGGTTAACAAAAAACGATGTCACCAGCCCGATAATCAGGGCCAGGACCAATGCTTTAAGCCCGCTACTCAGCAGGCAATTATTATTTGTCTCATTCGTCATATTCTTTCTCCTTTTTCCGCGCTCATACCCCGGCTTCAGGTCGCCAGCTCTTTGGCTTGGCTTACCCAGTCATCCCTACTTATCCGCCCTTTGAAACTGACCAGATGCTCATCCGCCCAGGCAACTTCTTTGGCGCTCCACGCGGCGATCTGGTCAAAATGATAAACCCCCGCATTATTGAGTTCCTTCTCCAGCTTTGGCCCCACGCCCTTGATCTTCTTGAGATCATCAGGCTTGCCACCGCGCGCAGCACTCAACAGCTTTGGCTTGTCAGCATGTGAGGGCACCGCTGCCGGTTTCTCGGCTTTCGGGGCTGGCTTTGCAGCTTTTGGCTTTTTGGCCTTTGGCGCAGCACCTTGTTGGCCCACCGGCACCGGCGCTTTCCATAATGGCACTTCTGAGCCGTCAATGCGCTTCACCGTATCGCCCTGCGCCAGTGCCAGCGCCACCGAGCCGTTATGCACCTCGCCCGCGTTATCCTTGAGCACGGTTGGCCCACCCAGAGGCTCGGCAGCAAAGCGGCCGTTCTGCGGCCCCGGCTCCGGCACCTCGCCGCGGGCAAAGGCCGCCAGCAATTCACGCAGCCCTTCCGGGGTCAGATCCTCGTAATAATCCTTGCCGATCTGCGCCATCGGCGCATTGGTGCAGGCCCCGAGGCACTCGACCTCCTCCCAGCTCAGCTTGCCATCCGCGCCGGGCAAATACGGCTTTTCGTTGATCTCTTTTTTGCAGACCTCGATCAGATCTTCCGCGCCGAGCAGCATGCACGAAGTGGTGCCGCAAATCTGGATATGCGCCACCGAGCCAACCGGCTGCAACTGGAACATGAAATAAAACGTCGCCACTTCCAGCGCGCGAATATAGGCCATATCGAGCATATCCGCCACCAACTCGATCGCCGGGCGGCTCAGCCAGCCCTCCTGCTCCTGCGCGCGCCAAAGCAGCGGGATAATGGCCGAAGCCTGCCGCCCTTCGGGGTATTTCCTGATCTGCTCTTCAGCCCAGGCCAGATTGGCATCGGTAAAGGCAAAACTCTCGGGCTGGTCTGGGGTCAGTCGGCGTAGCATTACCGGCACATCTCCGCATTAAGGGTTGTAAGATCACGCCCGCAAAGCAGGCTGGCAGGGGCGGGGAAGGGCGAACTCATCGGTCGATCTCCCCGAAAACCACATCCATGGTGCCGATCAGCGCGGCGATATCCGCCAGCTGGTGGCCCCGGCCCAGATGGTCCATCGCCGCCAGATGGGTGTAGCCCGGCGCGCGGATCTTCACCTTGTAGGGGCGGTTGGTGCCGTCAGCGATCAGGTAAACCCCGAATTCGCCCTTGGGGGCCTCCACCGCCGCATAGGTCTCGCCCGCCGGCACATGAAACCCTTCGGTATAAAGCTTGAAATGGTGGATCAGCGCTTCCATAGAGGTTTTCATCTCGGCGCGTTTTGGCGGGGTGAGCTTGCCACGGGCCAGCACATCCTCACCCCTGCATTCATTCAGCTTTACAACGGCCTGACGGATGATCTTGATGCTTTCGCGCATCTCGGCCATCCGCATCAGGTAGCGGTCAAAACAATCACCGTTTTTGCCAACCGGAATCTCGAAATCAAACTCGTCATAGCATTCATAAGGCTGGGCGCGGCGCAGATCCCATGCCAGCCCGGAGGAGCGCAACATCACCCCAGTCATGGCGTATTCGAGCGCGGTCTGCTCGGTGACAATGCCGATATCAACATTGCGCTGCCGGAAAATCCGGTTTTCCGTCAGCAGGTTGGCCATGTCATCCAGCACCGGCGGAAAGCGCTCGGCCCAGGCATCGATATCATCCACCAGCTTTTGCGGCAGGTCCTGATGCACCCCGCCGGGGCGGAAATAATTGGCGTGCAGGCGCGCACCACAGGCGCGCTCGTAAAAGATCATCAATGTCTCGCGCTCATCAAAGCCCCAGAGATTCGGGGTCAGCGCCCCCACATCCATCGCCTGCGAACCGACATTCATCAGGTGGTTCAATATCCGGCCAATCTCGCAAAAAAGCACCCGGATGAGCGACGCCCGGCGCGGCACCTCCGCCCCGGTCAGCTTTTCAATCGCCAGGCAAAACGCGTGCTCCTGATTCATCGGGGAAACATAGTCGAGCCGGTCGAAATAGGGCAGGTTTTGCAGGTAGGTGCGGCTTTCCATCAGCTTTTCGGTGCCGCGATGCAACAGGCCCACATGCGGGTCGGCGCGCTCGACGATCTCGCCGTCC
>WFQA01000302.1 GCA_015487255.1 Paracoccaceae bacterium
CCCTGATAAACGCACCCTTGCGGTGCTGGCCCCGACCAACAAGGCGGCCAGTGTGTTGCGGCGCCACGGGGTGCCGGCCACCACCATTCATCGCATCATCTATACGCCGCTTTATGACCCGGAATACGAGCTGATCGCCGAATGGCTGGAAGGGCGCGGCGAGCGGCCCGAGGTTGAAGGGCTGACGGATGCCGCCCTTGACCGGGCAGCGGCATTTTACAAGCTGCATAAATCCATCCCCGGTGCCCTGGCCACGGCAGGGTTGCGCGGCTCTGATTTCATCACCGGCTGGAAGCGACGCACGGACCCGCTCGATATCGGCTTTGTTGATGAAAGCTCGATGCTGGATGACAAGCAGCTTGAGGACCTCAAGGAGATTTTTCCAACATTGGTGCTGTTTGGAGACCCGGCGCAACTGGCCCCGGTCGGGCAATCGGGGGCGATGTCTTTTGATAAACTGCCCGAGGGGCGCAAGCTGGCGCTGCACCGGGTGCACCGGCAAGCGGCGGGCAATCCGATTCTCGATCTTGCCCATGCGCTGGGGGATTCGCAACTCAGCTTTTATGATTTTGAGCGCATGCTGGATGAGGCCGCCCAAAAGGATGACCGGGTGGTCATGGCCCCAAGGGTGAATGCCGACCTGATGGCGCGCTCGCCGGTGCTGGTCTGGCGCAATGCCACGCGCATCCGGCTGATTGCGGCGTTTCGCGCGGCCCATGATGCGCCGCAAACCGCGCTGCTTACCGGCGAGCCGCTGATCTGTGACGGCATAGAACTGCCGGTCAAACACCGCAAGAAACGCATTGATCTGGAGGCGCGCGGGCTGATCAAGGGGGCGCAATGCATCTATCTTGGCCCAGGCAAAAAGCCCGGTTTCAGCCGGCTTTACGTGACCGGCGCGCCTGACCCGCTGGTTAACGCCGCCAGCATCATCCAGATCGAGCTGCCCGGTGAGGAGGAGCCGCTGATTGTATCTGCCGCGCGCATGGGGGCGGCGTTTTTGCACGGTGCGGCGGTGACCACCCACAAGGCGCAAGGCTCGCAATGGCCCGAGGTGCAGGTCTTTGGCCCTGATCTGCAAATCGCCGCCAAAATGGGCCGGGTCGAGGCCGGGATACCGCTGTGGAAGCGCCTCGCCTATGTGGCGATCACCCGCGCGGAGGAGCGGCTTTTCTGGGTGACCCGCTATGCACTGGCCAGGCCCAAAGCCGCGCTGGGGGTGGCTGACCTTGATATGACCCCGCCCGAACTGGAGCTGAAAAGTGAAAGTTGACGCGCTTGACCATCTGGTGCTGACGGTGCTGGATATCGACATCACCATCGCATTTTACCGCGATGTGCTTGGCATGCGGGCCGGGGTTTTTCAGCCCCCGGATGGCCCGCGCCGCCGGGCGCTTAAATTTGGCACACAGAAAATCAACCTGCACCAGAAAGGGGCTGAATTTGAGCCAAAGGCCGGCACGCCAACCCCCGGCTCGGCTGACCTGTGTTTTCTCAGCCAAACCCCGCTCAAGGATTGGCAGCTGCATTTTGCCGCTTTGGGCGTGCCGGTCGAGCAGGGGCCGGTTATGCGCACAGGAGCAACGGGGGCGATCATCTCGCTTTATCTGCGTGATCCGGATGGCAACCTGATCGAGCTGTCAAACTGCGTGTAGCATGGCCCGGGAGGGCAGCCAAAACCCGCAATTGTTATATTTACCGGCCCAGCAGTTGTGCTTCGGCCCTGGTCAATGCTGGATAGGCAAGGGGCATTGATGTGCCGTATGCAAGCTCGGGGAACAGCGCAAAAACCTCGTCACGGGCGCTGGTGGAAAGGTTTTCGAGGCCGGCTGAGCTGGGGTGGAAGCTTTCGCTGGCCAACCCGTCAACAAAAAGCACTTCATGCCGGTCAAAAAGCAGGTGGATATATTCTACCGGCGTGGATGGCGGCTGCACTACAATGCTGTGACCATTCACCAGAGCGACTGCGGCGCACAGGGCGCGAGGGTCACATCGGCAAAAGTGCCGACCCCGGTATTGGCGGTGTTGGAATCATCCAATGTCCAGCCGTTGAGCGACACCGGGTCAGTGCCAGTATTGGCGATCTCAACCCATTCGTGATTGTTGTCATGCACCGCGTTATCCGCATCATACATGATTTCGGTGATAACAATATCGGTATCAGCCATTTTGAGTGTTCCTCTGAGCGAAGAGCCATTCTACTTGCCGGGCTATACGTCCTGATAACTGCGCGCAATAGGTAGCGCTATCCGGCTTTGACTTGAAAATACTATGA
>WFQA01000303.1 GCA_015487255.1 Paracoccaceae bacterium
CAACGCCTGGATTGCGATTATATCATCGGAGCTGATGGCTTTCACGGGGTCAGCCGCAAAGCAATTCCCCGCGATAAAATCAAGGAATTCGAGCGGGTGTATCCGTTTGGCTGGCTTGGGGTTTTGTCTGAGACAAAACCGGTTTCGCCCGAGCTGATTTATGCCAAACACGAGCGCGGCTTTGCCCTTTGCTCCCTGCGCTCACAAGTGCTGAGCCGCTATTATATTCAGGTGCCGCTCTCGGAAACGGTGCAGGACTGGAGTGATGATGCCTTTTGGGCCGAGTTGAAAAAACGTCTGCCGACAGATGTTTCCGCCCGGATGGAAACCGGGCCGTCGATCGAAAAAAGCATTGCCCCGCTGCGCAGTTTTGTCGCCGAGCCAATGCGCTATGGCAATATGTTTTTGGCAGGAGATGCCGCCCATATCGTGCCACCCACCGGCGCGCGCGGGCTAAACTCGGCCGCTTCGGATATTTACTATCTCTATCACGCCATGCTCGATCATTACAAAAAAGGTGATGACGCCGGGCTGGAAAACTATTCACAAAAAGCGCTGGCGCGGGTCTGGAAAGGCCAGCGGTTTTCATGGTGGATGACGATGCTGCTGCACAACTTTCCCGAAACCAGCGGGTTTGACAGAAAGCTGCAACAAACCGATCTCGATTATCTGTTTTCCTCTGATAGTGCAATGAAATCATTGGCAGAAAACTATGTGGGGCTGCCTTTTTAGCTAGAGGCCGATCAATCATCAAAGCGCCCGGACATATTTTCCTCATGCGCTTTGATGGCATCGTGAATATCTTCAAAGTAGCTCAGCTTTCCGTCTTCCAGCACCGCGCCGCTTTGGCAGGTTTGCAATACAAAATTGCGCGAATGGGAAACAATCAGTGCCCCGCTTTCTTTTAGCCGCTCGGAAAAAACGTCATTGCATTTGGCCTTGAAAACAACGTCTCCCACTGCGGTCACCTCGTCAACCAGATAGGTATCAAACCGGATTCCCATGGAAACACCAAAGGAAAGCCGTGAGGTCATGCCGGATGAATAGGTTTTGATTGGCAGGCGAAAATGCTTGCCCAGCTCGGCAAAATCTTCGACAAAATCCAGCAGATCATTTGTATCGACACCATAAATGCGGGCAATGAAGCGGATATTTTGCGCCGCGCTCATCTCACGGTGGAATCCGCGGCCAAACCCCACGGGCCAGGATACGGAATTGTGGCAAATTATTTCTCCGGAATCCGGTTCCATCGAGCCGGAGATCATCCGCAGCAGGGTTGATTTCCCCGCGCCGTTCCGCCCAAGAATGGCAATGCTCTTTCCGCGTGGAAAGACCGCCGATATATTGTTGGCAATGGTTTTGTGCACCCCTTTCAGGTGGAAGGTTTTGCTCAGGTTACGCAGTTCAATCATTCTGTTCAGCGCCGGTCACGGATGCTGTAAGCCACCAGCGCCGCCACCGCCCAAATTAGAAACAGAAATAGCGCCGACAGGGCAAGTATTGTAATTCTGTCAGGGTATTCAGGGCGTTGCGCCTTTGTCGGCTCTATGTAAGTGGCCAGATAGGTGCTCTTTCGGCGGGCATCCGCCACGGCAGTATTATAGGCCGACAGCGCGCTGACATAGGATTGCTCGGCAAATTCGACATCAACTTTAAGCGCTTCAAACGTGCCGATAAGAGAGGAAAAATCGCCACCATCCCTTTCGGATGATGCCAGTTTTTGCCGCTCTTCTGCGATGCGCGCCCGGATAATCTCTATTTTACGCAAGGCAAGAATGAGCCGGGGGTCACCGGCCTCGGTGACTTCTGCCAAAAGATCCATCTCGATCAACGCATCCGCCATTTGTTGTTGCAGAGAGTTCAGCAACCCCATCTGACTTTGCAGATCGGCATTGGGGTCAACAATTTGATTCAGGGTTCGAAACGTGGTCAATGCAAGGCGCGCGACTTTAAGCCGCTCAATAGCCTGGCTCAACTCCTCATTCGCATAGGTTGTGGCATCTTCCTGCGCGGCATTATTCAGCGCATTGATCATCAGGGAGCTGTTACGCACAATCTCCCGGGCAATCAAAAGCGCGTCATCCGGGTCAAAGGCGCGGACCTGCAATTCTATCAACCCGGTTTTATTGTCATAATAGACTTTAACCATCCGGCCCCAATAGGCTACCAGATCCTCGATGGTGCCCTCCGGATCAAAGGCAAACACCGGGTCGCCCTCAGGTTTTGAATATATCGAGACAATATCCAGCGCCTGATCGACCTCGCCCACCAGTTGCCGGCTTTGGATATATTCAAACAGAATATCGGTGTTTTTGGTGCCATCCCCGCCGAGATTGCTGATGCCGCCAATAAGGTCAACCGTCGCCGAGGTGGTTTCCGCCTGCCGGACGGCAAACCCCAATGAGGATACATATTGGTCAGCGGCGCGGCTTTCCAGATACCAGAACACCAGAATGACCGGCGCCAGAACCATCAGAAGAAAGCTTGCCAAAAGCATGGAATGGCGGGTGCGGAACCTGGCTGCGCGCGCCGTTGGCTTAAGCACATAAACCGCGGCCTCTTTCGGGGCGGCTTGGCTGGTGGTGGATTTGCCCACTTGAATCGGCCCCATATATGGGTTGACAAGATGATAATCTTTAATTTATGCCTGAAAGGCATAAGGTATAGGGCCAGTCTATATCAGAACTTGGAAAATACCAACCGCTGATGCCATCTCATACCATACAATCACGCAATAAAATGTTCCGGTTTAGCACGTTGCGCGCCATCGTGGCCCTGATGTTGCGCGAAATGGCCACCACCTACGGGAAATCGGCTGGCGGGTATATTTGGGTTATCCTGGAACCCGTGCTTGGCATTGCCCTGCTCAGCATTGTGTTTTCTTTGG
>WFQA01000304.1 GCA_015487255.1 Paracoccaceae bacterium
AACCCGATGGGGGATTACATCGCCTATGAGCGCGGCATGGGTGAGGGGGATATGCACCCGGTTGTGCAGGCGATGAATGTGCTGGGCTATGATTGCGGCACTTTGGGTAACCATGAGTTCAACTACGGGGTTGAGTTCATGGACAAGGTGGTGACGGGGGCGGATTTCCCGATCGTGTGCTCCAACTTTGCCAAAACCCTTGGCCAGAGCGGGCGGGCGGATGATCTGTTTTACAAGCCCTACACGATATTGGCGCGCGAAATTACCGACGGCTCGGGCGAGAAGCACGATATCAAGATCGGGCTGATCGGCTTTGTGCCACCCCAAATCATGAACTGGGACCGCCGCTTTCTGGAAGGCAAATACGGCACGCGCGATATTTTGCAGGCGGCCAGGGCATGGGTGCCAGAAATGCAGGAGGCGGGGGCGGATATCATCATTGCGCTTTCCCATTCGGGGATTTCGGCGGAAGGGGAAAGCGAGGGCATGGAGAATGCCGCGCTTTATCTGGCCGGGGTGGAGGGCATTGATGCGCTGGTCACCGGGCATTCGCATCTTGTGTTTCCGTCTGAAACCTATGCGGGGATTGAGGGGATAGACATTGAGGCGGGCACGCTTCAGGGCAAGCCCAGCACCATGGGCGGGTTCTGGGGCTCGCATATGGGGTTGATCGACCTGATGCTGGAGCGGGACGGTGATGAATGGCGGGTGGTGACATCTGAATCCTCGACCCGGCCGATTTATGAGCGGGTGGAACGCAAGAAAATTCCACTGGTGGGAGATGTGCAGGCGGTGCTCGAGGCCACACGGGCCGAGCATGAGGCCACGCTGGAATATATCCGCCGTCCGGTGGGGATGACGGACGCGCCGCTTTATTCCTATTTTGCGCTGGTGGCTGATGACCCCTCGGTGCAGGTGGTGAGCAATGCCCAGACCTGGTATATTGAGCAGATGATGCAGGGCACCGAATGGGAGGGGCTGCCGATCCTCTCGGCTGCTGCGCCGTTCAAGGCTGGCGGGCGTGGCGGGCCGGAATATTACACCGATGTGGAAATCGGGCCGGTGGCGATCAAGAACGTGTCGGATCTTTATCTTTACCCCAACACGGTGAGGGCGGTGTTGATTGACGGGGCCACGGTGAAGGACTGGCTCGAGCGCTCTGCTTCGATTTTTAACCAGATCACACCGGGCGGGCAGGATCAGGTGCTGCTCAACCCGACCATGCCGAGCTATAATTTTGATGTGATGGACGGGGTAACCTACCAGATCGACCTGACCGAGCCGCCAAAATTCAACCGGGACGGCGAGGTGATCAACGCAGGCGCCAACCGGATTGTGAACCTGCAATTTGACGGCGCACCGATTGACCCGGCGGCGATGTTTGTGGTGGCGACGAATAACTACCGTGCTGGCGGTGGCGGCAGTTTTCCCGGCGCGGATGGCTCGACCACCATATTTGAGGGGCCGGATACCAACCGCGATGTGATCGTGCGTTATATCGTTGAAAAGGGCACGATAAATCCCCAGGCCGATGCCAATTGGAGCTTTGCCCCGGTGGCGGATACCACGGTAATCTTTGAAACCGGCCCGGCGGGTGTGCGCTATGCGGATAAGGTTGAGGGGGTTTTGATTGAGCCGGCTGGCGAAGGCGCGGAGGGCTTTGCGCTTTATCGCATCACCCTATAGCAACGAAGGCCGTGCCGCAGGCAGGGCCCGCGCCGACGAGGTGGGCTGAACAAAGGAAGGCGTAGCCGACGACTTCAGCTCGCCGAGGAGGCGCGCGCCGCGGCACCGCAGTGAAAAAATCCAACCGTGGCAAACCACCGTTCCGGTGGCATTTTTGCAACAAGTGGCAAAAATGGCTGGCCGGCGGCGGTGGCCTCGGCTTCGCCTCGGCGGTCTATGCGGATAGGGATTGCATCCGCCGCAATTTCTGTGAATAGTTGCGGGGCTTAAAAGGGGCTGCCTATGATATTTACCCATGAATTACGGGTCTATTATGAAGATACCGATATGGCGGGGATCGTCTATTATGCCAATTACCTGAAATTCGCCGAGCGCGGCCGCTCGGACGCGGTGCGCGATATGGGGATCGACCAAAACGAGATGAAGGCGCGGGGGCTGGTTTTTGCGGTGAAGAGCGTGAAGGCCGAATACCATGCGCCAGCGATTTTTGGCGATGTGCTGCTGGTGGAGACCGAGACCAGCAAGCTTGGCGGGGCCTCGTTGGAGATGGCCCAGCGGGTCTTGCGCGATGGGGAGCTGATTTTCAGCGCTGTTTTCCGGGTGGCTTGCATGGATAAGGCAGGCAGGGCGGCGCGCTTTCCGGCGGATATTCGCCAGAAATTACAAGATTCTATCGCCTGACACCGGATTGGCTGGACCTTTGCCCCGATTTTGGGCAAAACAAGGGTAGGCAATCCACAACCGCATCGGAAGACACATTCCGGGCGGGGTTAACAAGCGAGCAGATATTATGGAAACTGAGGCACTGGCAGCAGCGCGGGAAATTGATTTTTCAATCCTGGGGCTGTTTGCGCAAGCGACGATCACGGTAAAACTGGTGATGGTTATACTGCTGATTTCGTCCTTTTGGTCCTGGTCGATCATCATTCAAAAATTTATCAATTACCGCAAATCCCGCCGTGAAAACTCCGCTTTTGAGGAGGTGTTCTGGTCTGGCCAGCCGTTGGATGAGCTTTATGAACGGCTGGGGGAGAATCCGGATTCCGCCCCCGAAAAAGTGTTTGTGGCCGGCATGGCCGAGTGGCGGCGCTCGCACCGCTCCGATGGCGGGCTGATCGCCGGGGCGCAGGCGCGCATTGACCGGGCGATGAATGTGGCGCTGGGCCGGGTGGCGGATGAGTTGAACAAGGGGCTGATCGTGCTGGCCACCACCGGGGCGATTGCGCCGTTTGTCGGGCTGTTCGGCACCGTCTGGGGCATCATGAACGCGTTCAAGGAAATTTCCAACCAGCAGAGCACCAACCTCGCCGTGGTGGCACCGGGCATTGCCGAGGCGCTTCTGGCCACGGCTCTGGGACTGCTCGCGGCGATTCCGGCGGTGGTGTTTTATAACAAGCTATCGGGTGACGCGGACCGCCTCACCGCCGAGCAGGAGGTCTTTGCCGACGAGTTTTCGATGATCCTCTCGCGCCAGCTGGACCGGAGCGAATAGATGGCCGGGGGCACCATATCCCGCGCCGCGCGCTCGGGCACCGGTCGGGTACGCCGCGCGCCGCGCCGGGCGATGTCCGAGATCAATGTCACACCGTTTGTCGATGTGATGCTGGTGTTGCTGATCGTGTTTATGGTCGCTGCCCCATTGCTGACTGTTGGCGTGCCGCTGGAGCTGCCCAAAACCGCCGCCAGCGCCCTGCCGACCGAGGAAGAAGCCCCGCTGACAATCTCGCTGACCGCTGAGGGCGCGGTGATGATTCAGGATACCGAAGTGCCGATGGCCGAGTTGGTGGTGCGCCTGCGGGCCATCGCCGCCGAGCGCAGCAGTGACCAGGTTTTCCTGCGGGCTGATGGCGCGATCCCCTATAACACGGTGATGGAGGTGATGGGCGCGCTCAATGCAGGTGGTTTCGGCAATATCGGGCTGGTGACGGAAACCGGCGGGCCAGCGCTGACCGGCGAATGATGCGATGCAGGTGGGCGCGATCATATCAGGCATCGGCCACGCGGGGCTGATTGTTGCG